>JAGHAK010000027.1 GCA_021161565.1 Elusimicrobiota bacterium
TAATTATTGATTATTCTGTTTACCGTATCCTTTATTTTTTCATAGTTTGGTTCCTCAATCGACCGGCAGGCTGCTTCCACGCTGTCGGCCAACATAACAATCGCCGTTTCCCGCGTCCGGGGCGTAGGTCCCGGATAGCGGTAAACATCCTCATTGCTTTCCTGCCCTGAATCGGTCGCTTTTTTGTAAAAATACTGGACAATCGTGGTGCCGTGATGCTGCGCGATAAAATCCTTTATGCAGTCGTCGAGACCGTACTCCTCCGCCAGGGCGAGACCGTCTTTCGTGTGGGAAACGATGACCAGCGCACTCATCTCGGGCTTCAGATTCTCATGGACATTTTCTTCCGTCTGGTTTTCGATAAAATACTGGGGTTTTCGGATTTTTCCGATATCGTGATAATACGCTCCCACCCGCGCCAGAAGACTGTTGCCGCCTATGGCATTTGCCGCGGCATCCGCAAGGGACGCCACAATCAGCGAATGATGATATGTGCCAGGGGCATCAATCATAAGTTTCTTCAGAAGCGGCATATTAAAATCCCCGAGTTCCACAAGCCGTATATCTGAAGTGATATTGAAAACATATTCGAGAACCGGCAGAAACGCCATCGCGAGAATCGAAGTGGAAACACCAATTACGAGAGGCGCCTGAATTCCGGCGAGGAAAAACGACCCTTTTTCAATTCCGAACAAATGGGCGATACCGGCTGCTGCGAAAAGAAAAATGAAAATCGAAAATCCGTTCAGGAAAAGGTCTCCTCTCTTCAAAACTCTTTTGGGAAACGAAACCGCTCCAATGCCGCCGGCGAGAGAATAAAGAAACATCTCGAAATCGCCTCTTAAAATCATCGAAACGAGAAGACTCAAAAGAACAACAGTTGCCGAAGATACCGGTCGGGAGACAAGAAAATGTATGAGACTTGCGGCAAGCGGAACAAAAAGATAATATTTCGAAATTCCGCGCGAGGACGCCGCCTGCGTAAAAATAATCGTCAGAATAGTCATAACGGCAACGAGCAAAAACTTGGAATCCGAGCCGATGGGATTCAGTTCCAGAAAAACCCGGGCAAGCCACATCCAGAAGACAACAAACACGACGGATGCGACCAGAAAATTCCTTTCAAAACCGAATTCCGAAACCAAAGCGAGAAAAACCGAACCCGCTACCGTAGCCTCGACAACCCATCTCGGAACTTCAACGGTTTTCTTCAGAATGCTTCTTCGCGACTGACTCTTGTCAAGACGCTCGGCCCATTCCCGAAAAAGACTCGAAAAAAAACTCTTTATTCCTCTCATTTCGAAGTTTTCTCGTAAGCCGCAACGATTTTTTTCACAAGAGGATGC
The DNA here is from genome assembly GCA_021161565.1 of Elusimicrobiota bacterium. GTDB lineage: Bacteria > CG03 > CG03 > CG03 > CG03 > JAGHAK01. The sequence goes on from JAGHAK010000027.1 coordinate 1,347, forward strand.
CGCACGACATCCTTTTTGGAAAATTCGAGAAAATTTATTCCCTTAATTTTTTTCAGAATTTTTCCAGCATGGACCAGACCTGAAACGGCCTCTCCTCCGAGATCAATCTGCGTCGTATCTCCGTTTACGACAACCACCCCGTCGGGTCCGAGTCGGGTGAGAAGCATTTTCATCTGCAAAATCGTCGTATTCTGGGCTTCGTCAAGGATAACAAACGCATTATCCAGAGTTCTGCCGCGCATATACGCGAGAGGAACGATTTCTATTATTCCGTTCTTTCTGTATCTATTGAAAGCGTGGGAACCGATAAGAAAAAGAAAAGCGTCATAAAGCGGAGCGAGATAGGGAAATACTTTTTCTTCGAAATCCCCGGGCAGAAAACCGAGCCGTTCTCCCGCTTCGACAACGGGACGCGAAAGAATTATCTTTGAAAACCTGCCCTGAAAAAGATTTCTCAGAGCGACAACAACAGCCAGAAATGTCTTTCCCGTGCCGGCGGGGCCAGTCGCTATCGTCACAGGATTTTTCTCCATAGAAAGAACATATTTTTTCTGCGTGGGCGTTCGTGGAATGATTTTTCTGCCGCTGTGCGTTTTGAAAATGTATTCTTCCGTGTTTTCAGGAGCAAACTCTTTCCATTTTATATTCTTCTCTTCCTTCCCCGCCGAATCCCGAAGCGAGGCAATAGCCGAAAGGGCACCGGAAACGCCTTTGTCGCTACCTCTTATCTCAATGCGGTTTCGTCTGATTCTCACGGAAACATTGAAGGTTTTCGAAATATTCCTTATGTTCTCATCGAACGGACCAAAGATATCGGCTACTTCTTCCTGCGAATTTATTGAAAAATACCTTGTCGCCAAATTTTATCTCGGGATTTTGAAAACCTGTCCGGGGTAAATCAAGTCGGGATCCTTTATTTCGCTTTTGTTGGCAAGATAAATTTTTTTCCACTGCCAGGGGTCGTCATAAATTTCGCTTTTCTTGGCGATATTCCACAGACAGTCCCTGTTTTTCGCCCAAGTGCCGACGGTATAGGAAGTCGGGGGCTTACTCGCTGCTTCTTTCTCCGCCTCTTCCAGAGCCTTTTTTCTGGCAGCACGAACTTCGTCAAGAAGTTTTTTAGCCAGTTCGTAACTCACGCGCGCTTTATCTTCCGCCGCGCCGTACTCTTTTTTCTGAAACAAATCCTCCGCCTCTTTCAAAAGAGTTTCAGGCTCCGATGTGTCGATTTCCTCATCCTGGCAAGTCTTTATCATCTCTTTCGCCTGAAGGATGGCATCCTGCGCATCGAGACGCGCCTGCTCCTGTGGCGAAAGTTTTCTCACCCCCGCGCAGGAAGAAAGCAACACACAAACGCTCAAAATCCTGATTAACTTTTTCATATCTTTATTTTAGCAACCACATTTATTATGTCAAGTGTTCTGCCAGGGAAAAATGTTCCCTCTGCCAAGAATAAAATTCTTATCAAGCGCTTTTTTGGTTTCAAGCATTCTGTCCAGCGCGGGACCATACATCATTTTGAGGTATTTCTTTTTTATTTTTCCGATTCCATGCTCCGCCGAAACCGTTCCGCCGAGAGAAATTACTTTTTTCGCCATCTTTTCATAAACTTCGATGGCGCGGGCAAATTGCGTTCTGTTTTGAGGCAGGAAATTTATATGAAGGTGATTTTCTCCGATATGACCAAAAACGACATAAGGGATATTCGATTCGGCAAGAGTTTTTTCGTAATATTCAAAAATATCCCCGAACGCTCTGCCATCCGTCGCGAAATCGGTCGAAATTTTCCGAAAGCCACGCTGTCTCATAATCTCATTTATCTTCTCCGGAATTCTATGGCGGATACCAGCGAAAAATCTTTGGGTCTTTTCATTGTCTGCCACCAAAATTTCGGCAAGAAAATCCTGCTTTTCAAGCATATCTTCGATTTCGCGCGCGTCTTTCAGTTTCGTCTCAAAAAAAACCGCGCAGAATTTCCCTGACGGAATCTGCGTGAATTCATCTTTCACAAGCGAGAGCGAATTTTCGTCAAAATACTCAATCAATATAACCCCAAAGTGCGGATTTTTAAGTTTTTTCAAAAAACCGATAACTCTTTCTTTTTTCAGAAAAACAAAATAACCGGTAAAACGGATTCTCTTTTCGAGACGCAACCCGCATTCGCAGATTACGCCGAGAGTGCCTTCGCTTCCTATAAAAAGGTCAATCAAATCCATTCCTTTTTTCGAAAAATAGCCCGCCGAATTTTTCACGCGCGGCATTTCAAAGTTGGCGCAGGGAATTTTTCTGCCGGCAAATCTTAGAAACCCGTTCTTTTCCTTTATGTCGCCCCTCTTTACACTTATAATTTCGCCGTCGGCAAGGACAATCTTCATAGAATCAATGTAATCCCGCGTTCTTCCGTAAAAAAAACATCTTGAACCAGAAGCGTCAGTGGCAACGGTTCCGCCCAGCGTCGCGTTTTTTTCCGTCGGGTCGGGAGGATAAAAAAAATCAGTGTCTTTCAGCGCGTCTTCCAGTTCACAGAGAAAAACTCCCGCGCCGACAACCGCGCGGGAGGCGGTTATCTCTATCTTTTTGAACCACTCGGTAGACAAAATAATGCCGCCGGACGGAACTGCCGCGCCAGTGACCCCTGTTCTGCCGCCGGAAACCGTCACGGGGATTTTTTCGGCGGAGGATTTTGCTATAATCCGCGAAACTTCATTTTCATTTTCAGGAATGTAAACCACATCGGCAAAACCTCCGGATAGACCGGATGCGTCCTCAAAATAACTTTCAATAAATTCCCTTTTTTCAATCATTTCTCACAATTTCTCAACCGATGCTTTCTCTTTCTGTCTAATCTCCCGCTTAATGCCACTTCGATATTAGCAAATCAAACTTCTTGTGTTAATTTTTTCGTTATTGTAAAATTTAGATATGATTTTTTCCTTTGGAAAACGGCCGGCGGTTGCTCTTGTCTTAAGTTTTGCCTTAACAATTCTAACAGGCACAGTTCTGCTTATGCTTCCTGTTTCAACGCCTAAGACAAATCCCATCTCTTTTATTGATGCCCTGTTTACAGCAACCTCAGCAACCTGCGTAACAGGTCTGATTGTCCGAAGCACCCCTCATGGCTTTACAGTTTTTGGAAAAACAATAATTCTCATTCTCGTCCAACTTGGGGGACTCGGTATAATGACATTTTCGGTCGCCCTTATTTTGACCTTAGGCAAAAAAATTTCAAAATCGCAGGAAGTGATACTCCGCGACGCTCTCAACGAGGAAAATATCCGAAGCGCAAGGCAACTTCTCAAATTCCTGCTATATTTCACTTTCGGCACGGAAATTCTCGGCGCAATTATCATTTTCTTTTGCTTTAAACCTTATTTCCCGGCAGGCGCGGCGGCAAAATACGCGCTTTTCCACTCTGTTTCCGCTTTTTGCAACGCAGGGTTTTCCCTGTTTGACACAAGTCTGATGAAATTTTCCGGCAATCCGACTTTAATTACAGTCTTTTCGGCTTTGATTATTCTCGGCGGTCTGGGATTCGTCGTGCTCGGCGACATTCTGAGCCGAATCAGAAACAAAACAAAAAAACTGAAAATCCATACAAAAATCGTTCTTCTTACGACTTTCATTCTGATTATACTCGGAACCCTTCTCTTTTATGCCGCAGAAAAAAATTCCGTCCTCGCGGGAATGAATGAAAAGGATAAATGGTTCAATTCCTACTTCCAGTCTGTCACAGCCCGAACGGCTGGTTTCAACACAGTCGACATTCCAAAAATCAGACCCGCGAGCAAATTCACGCTCTCCATTCTGATGTTTATCGGGGCATCTCCCGGCGGAACGGGGGGCGGAATAAAAACGATAACATTTTTCGTAATAATCCTGCTTGCTCTGAGCCATATAAAAAACAGGGAAAGCATCACGATTTTCAGAAGAAGCATTCCATCCTTCTTCGCAAGGCGCGCGGTAACGATATTTCTGTATGCCTCGGCGCTCGTTGCGGCGGCCTTCGCGGTTATTCTCTTTTTTGAAAATTTCCCATTTGAAAACCTGCTGTTTGAGACGGTTTCCGCTTTCGGGACCGTAGGACTTTCGACAGGCATTACGCCGCACCTTTCAAACGCGTCGAAATTTGTTATCATAATTCTGATGTTTATGGGACGGCTTGGGCCTTTGACAATCGCCCTCGCCGCGATTGGAGCGGGAGAAAAAGTGCCCATATCCTACGCAAGCGAACGAATAATGCTGGGATAAACCCGGTCGGAGGGAAAAATGCGACAGATTGCGATTTTCGGATTGGGAAGTTTCGGGAAAGCGCTGGCGAAATCGCTCGCGTCCGAAGGGGTCGAGGTTATTGCCGTTGACAGAGACAAAGACAAAGTAGAAGACATAAAAGACTATGTGACGGTCGCCGCCGCATGCGACTCGACTGACGAGAAAACCCTGAAAAACCTCGGAATAGAAAATGTTGACCTCGGCTGCGTGGCTATTGGCGAGGATGTCGAGGCAGGGCTTCTTACGACAATACTTCTGAAAAAACTCGGCGTGCCGACAATATTCTCAAGAGCCGTAACGCCGATGCAGAAAGAAATCCTGAAAGCAATAGGCGTGGCAAGAATCATAGAAATCGAAGAAGAAATGGGAAGCGAAATTGCAAGCACGATAATTGCTCCGAAGATTTTGAAGAGGGTAACTCTCGGGGAAAACCATTCGATTGTCGAAATCAAAGTTCCGTCAAAGTTTGTAGGCAAGAGAATTTCGGAACTGGAACTGCGAAAGAAAAACAAAATAAACATTGTGGCGATAAAAAGAAATGTCCCTGACATCGACAAGGCGAACGGCGGCAGGAAAGTGAAAGAGGAAATCAATACGGTCCCCGACCCCGAAACTATTTTCGACGAAGACGACATCATAATCGTGGCAGGGAAAAACTCGGACATAAAAAATCTGTGAGACACCTTTACAGAAACTTATTGCTTTTTGTCGTTTTTCTTTGTTTTCTGAACATTTTTTCATTTCTATTCATAGGCGGCAAAATCGGCGCGGCGGGAGGTGTCTTTGTGGATGTTCTAATCATAACAATATGCACAGCGATAGCGCTGAAGTTAGCAGGAAAAATAAAGAAAATATCAAATCAGCTTCAGGTCGCCTCAACAGGCTCTTTTACAACCGACTTTCCAGAAAAAATAAAGGACGAACTGGACTTTATACAGATGAAACTGAGCAATCTGTTCAAAAATCTGAAAGAATACGATTCAATCCGGGCGAAAGACGTGACAAAATCCGCGAAGGCGCTTGACAGGGTAATAACAAATATCACGCAGCCGATAATAAAAATCGACACGGAAGAAAAAACAGCGACGCTCAATCCGCCTGCGCAGGAAATATGGAATGTCGAAACAAAAGAATTCCCGCTGGATATTGTTATGAAGCACGCGCAGAATGTGGAATTCAGCAAATTTCTGAAAAAAGCGCTCGAAGGCGCGAAGGATTCGGCAAAAACGGAAATTTATTTTCCGTCAGCGAGCAAAAAAGAAGTCGAAATAAAAGCACTTCCTGTAAAAACAATAGAAGGCAAAATTCCCCTTGTTTTTTTGTTTATAAACCAATAAAGCCTTGGTGCTGTCCTACTCTCCCCCTGTAACGGGATACCATCGGCGCTGGAGGGCTTAACGGCCGTGTTCGGGATGGGAACGGGTGTTTCCCCTCCGCTATAAGCACCAAGGCGAATTTTCGCTTTGCGAAAATTTAACTCCGCTTCCAGCGGAGAACCCCTATTCCCCTCTATATCTCCCCCTTTCCAAGGGGGAGAATTAAAGAAGGGGTTCCTGAGGTTCCAAAGGGGTGGAACCCCTTTGTTAAAATTCGGCAGAGCCGAATTTTCGCTGCGCGAAAATTTTATTGTTAGGGGTCTCTGGCCCCTAA
>JAGHAK010000017.1 GCA_021161565.1 Elusimicrobiota bacterium
CTTAATCTCCCCCCTTCCAGGGGGGAGAAAGAGAGGGGGGATTTTCCCTTATCAACTTGTTAACTTGTCAGCTTATCAACTAAAAATGAAAAGTGAAAAAGTAAAAAAAGTGGAAAGGAAATGCCTTATCAACTTGACAACTTATTAACTTTTTAAGGGGGGCTTATGACAAGAAAGCCGGTTGTCGCTGGAATGTTTTACCCTGCGGATAAAGACGAATTGAACGAGATGGTGGATTATTTTATCGAGGAAGCGGAAAAAAATGCGGGAAGAAAAAAATTCAGGGGAATAATCGCGCCGCATGCGGGTTATATTTTTTCCGGAAGGACTCAGGGGTATTCCTATTGCACGGAAATTCCTTCGAGGGCTGTGATTCTCGGCGTCAACCATCACGCAACGGGCGCCCCGGTCGCCCTTTTTGGTCCGGGCAGTTGGACTGTGCCTAACGGAGAACTCGTCTGCGATGAGGAGATAGCGGAGATTATTCTGAAAAACGCATCCGCTCAAATCGACCCTGCCGCGCATCTGGAAGAGCATTCCATAGAAGTTCAACTCCCGTTTCTCATAAGAAAAAATCCGGATATTAGGATAACGCCGATTTCGATTTACGATTATCGTCTGGATGTTATGAGACATTTGGGCGAAGCCATTGCGGATGCATTAAAAAAATTTCCCGATACGATAATTGTCGCATCAACCGATTTCACACACTACGAACCGCTGAGGGAAGCGGAGAGGAAAGACGCTCTCGCGGGAGAGAAAATTCTGGCGAGCGACCCTGAAGGGCTGGTTTCCGTTGTCGGCGAAAACAACATCACAATGTGCGGTCTGGGTCCTGTTCTCGCTCTTATCTTTGCTCTTCCATCTTCGCGCGTTGAAAAGATTTTTTACGAGACTTCTGCCGCCGCTTCCGGGGATTCCTCGTCTGTTGTGGGTTACGCTTCCTATGGATTTGTTTGATAGAAAAGAAAAACCGATTATTGAGGTGAAGAATCTGTCGCTTACATACCGCCACAGGAGACAGGGTTTGGTTTACGCTTTGAGCGATGTTTCTTTCGAGATTTTCAAAGGGCAGTTTCTCGGCATTGCCGGGGAATCTGGCTCAGGGAAATCGACTGTTTGCAAGGCAATTATGAAACTTTTCAGGGAATGGGAAATCGCGGATATTTCAGGCGAAGTTTTATACAGAGGCAATAATGTTTTGAAAATGAGTTGGAAAGAACTTCAGGAGATCAGAGGCCGCCGCATAGCGATGATTTTTCAGCAGCCGTGTAATTCGTTTAATCCCGTTGTGAAAATCAGCGCGGTTTTCGCTGAGATTGAAAAACGCTTTTCCCCGAAATTTTCGGCGGAAGAAATTCTCGAAACCGTCGGACTCGAAAAAAGGGTTCTGGATTTATTTCCGCACAACCTTTCAGGCGGAATGCTTCAGAGGCTTCAACTTGCGGTTGTTCTGCTTGCCGGCGCGGAAGTTATCATTGCCGATGAGCCGACGAGTTCTCTCGACGCGCGAGCCCAGTTCGAAATAATAAATCTTCTGAAAGACCTTGCGCGGAACGAAGGTCTGACTATGATTTTCGTTTCTCACAATCTTCGTCTCATAAAATATCTCACACAGAGAATGATTGTTTTTTACGGAGGTTTTCTCGTCGAGGAAGGTCCGACGGAAGAGGTTATGGAAAATCCTCTGCATCCTTATGTAAAAGATCTTGTAAAATGCCTTCCGGAAAGAGAAAAGCCATTTTTTTCAATTGGCGGGTTTCCCCCTGACCTAACGAAAAAAGCGGAAGGTTGCCCATACAGGGAAAGATGCGCCATTGCGGAGGATGTCTGCCGGGGCAGAGTTCCTTTGAAAAGGCAGTATCATAAAGTTATGTGTTTTTATGCTTGAGGCGAAGAATATCACAAAAAAGTATTTTCTCGAGAAAGGGATTTTTCTGAAAAAAGTCAAGCCCAAATACGCGTTGAAGAATGTTTCCCTCGAAATTCGGCAGGGGGAAATCGTTTCGCTTGTCGGCGAGTCGGGTTCAGGAAAATCCACCCTTGCCCGGATTCTGTGCGGTCTGGAAAGAGCGTCTTCCGGCGGGGTTATTCTGGATGGAACTTCGATTTCCTCTTTTTCGCGAAGAGAAGTCGCGGGAAGAATTGGGATTGTTTTTCAGAACCCCTACACAAGTTTGAATCCTCGGCTGAAGGTGAAAACAATGATTTCGGAAGTGATATCGGTGAGAAAAAAAATCCGTCCCGAACCTGTCGAAAATTTTGATTCCGTCGGGCAAATTCTAAAATTTTTTTCTCTGGACGAGAGAATCGCCGTTTCTAAAATTTTTCAGCTTTCGGGCGGACAGTGCCAGAAAGTCGCTATCGCCAGAACATTCGCCATTCTTCCCGATTATCTAATTCTTGACGAGGTTACATCATCCCTTGATGTTTCCACATACGCGGAAGTGCTGTCTGTGGTAAAAAAACTGAATTCCCGCTATAATACTGCTGTGCTTTTTATAACGCACGACCTTTTGCTCGCCGAAATTATGGGAGAGAGAATTTATGTGATGAGGGAAGGCGAAATTGTGGAGGAAGGTCGAACGGGCGAGGTTTTTTCGAATCCGAAATCGGATTATTTCGCCGCGCTTCGCCGGGCAAGCGTTTAAAAAATGGAAGAAATAATAAACGAGATGAATTTTATCGCCGGTTTGAAGGACGCCTATTTTGTGGGCGGTTTTGTGAGGGATACGCTTTTGCGCCGCCCCACGCGGGATGTGGATATTGTTTTGAAAGGGCTCTCCAAAGCAATGATGAAGGAAATCTGCTCGAAGATGAAAACGGGGTTTTTTGTTCTCGACGAAGACAGGCAGATTTACAGAGCGGTTTTGAAAAAGAAAAATGTCTGGTATTTCGATTTTTCGCCGCTGAAAGACACAATCGAAAACGACCTGATTTCCCGCGATTTCACCGTTGACGCGATTGCTGTGCCGGTTAGGGAATGGAAAAATTTCAGAACTTTGATTGACCCGACCGGAGGTGTGAGGGACATGAAAGAAAAAATCGTGAAAATGGTGAATACGGATATCTGGGCAGCCGACCCCCTCCGCCTCTGGCGCGCGTTTAGAATCGCCGCTGAAATAGACGGAAAAATCGACGAGAAAACGTCTGATGCGATAAAGCGGAACGTCTCTCTTGTTAAAAAAGTCGCCGGCGAGAGAATCAGAGATGAATTTTTTAAGATTTTGGAATGCCCCGAATCCCACAAATGGGTTAACCGTATTTACGAGTCGGGACTTTTCCATTCGACATTCAGAGAGTTTTCTCTTTTTAACGACACGCCGGAACATTATTTTCACAAAGGCGGTTTGTGGGAACATTCTCTGCTTGCGCTGCGCGCTTTCGAAGAGAAAATCCTTTCGGATGAATTCGGGAAGTTTCCGGAATTTAGGAACCAACTCAAAGAGTATTTCGACAAGAGAAAAACGGTACTTACGAAGATCGCCTCCCTCCTTCACGACCTTGGCAAGCCCGATACCGCAAGCAGAATTTCAGGTCGTCTTCGTTTCTTTGGCCATGAGAGAGTCGGCAGTTTTCTTTCAAGGAATGTTATGAGGCGTCTTAAAGCAAGCGTTTTTGACAGAAAATTCGTTTCCGATGTTGTGTATTCCCATATGCGTCCGTCGTCGTTGTCAGAGAGGGCTACTCCGCGAGCGTTTTACAGGTTTTTCAGGTCATTTCAATCGGGCGCGCACATCGCGACGGTTTTTGTTGCGTTGTGCGACAGATATTCATATGAACCTGTCAGCCGCAGTCGCGGCGAAATAAAAGGGCAGGAGGAATTCACGAGCAGAATTTTGAAGGCATTTTATGCAAGAGAGGAAATTGAGAAAAAACCGCCTCTCATAAACGGCTGGGATATTATGAAAAATTTGAAAATTCCTTCTGGACGGCTTGTGGGTCTTATTCTTGATGAGATAAAATCCGCGCATCTTTTGGGGATAATAAAAAACAAGGATGAGGCAATTGAATATGCGAAGAAAATAAAGGATAAGATTTTTATCAAAGATGTCACAGTTGTTGTTCCCGCTTTCAACGAAGAGAAAACGATTTCAGCGACTCTTGAAAAATTGAGCGGAATAAGAAAAACATGGGAAGTGATTGTTGTTGACGACGGCTCCTCAGACAGAACTTTTGAGATTGCGAGCGGCTACAATGTAAGAGTGATAAGACACAGAGTCAATATGGGCAAGGGAATGGCTTTAAGAACAGGGATTTCTCAGGCTCAGGGAAAATACATTGCGGTTCAGGATGCTGATATGGAATATGACTTTTCACAGCTAAAAGAAATTATTGAATATGCGATAAAAGAAGATTTGCCAGCGGTTTATGGTTCAAGGTTTCTGAAGAAAAATCCAATGAGGTATTTGCATTTTTATCTCGGAAATCACATTGTTTCGGCTTTTATCAGTTTGCTTTTTTTCAGGCGAATTGTTGATGCGTACACCTGCTATAAAGTTGTAAAGACGGAAATTCTCAGGTCATTTCCATTTTTTTCGAGAGGTTTTGAAATCGAGTCGGAAATTACTTC
>JAGHAK010000006.1 GCA_021161565.1 Elusimicrobiota bacterium
CTACAACACGATACTTTCCGACGGGCATCACACTTTCTATGTGGCGGCAAGAGACAATGTCGGGAACACTTCCGCATATGGGGAGCACTATGTCAATGTCGATGTGACAAAACCAGCCTCTACCACAGTTGATGATCCTCCGCAGAAGAATTTTGACAGAATCACGATTTCCTGGGATTCCGTCACTGACGGAGCCAGCGGAACAAATCACTACAATGTTTACAGGGACACGAATATCATAGACACGAACGCAAAAAGAGATGCCCTTAGTCCTATTGCACAGACAACAGATACTTCATATACGGATGCTTCGGGTCTTACTTCCGGTGTTACTTATTATTATGTGGTCTGCGCTGTGGATAATGCGGCAAACGAGGCGGATATTTCGAATTGTGTTTCAACATGGGCAGGAAATCCACCTGTGCTGGGTCCTGTTGTTCACAATCCGGGCGAAATTGGACCACAGAGCGCTGCAGGTTCAGGAAGTATCTATGAAGGGGAAGATTTTTCTAATTATCATTTCAGAGAGCCTGTCTCAGGTTTGAAAAAAGGTGATGTTATTTATTTCTTTACAAAGACAAAGTGTTTTAATGACGACGACAGTTCGAATTCTGAAACAAGTGGTGACACAGGAATCGCGAATCAATGGGAGGTAGGGCTCCACTGGAAAACTTCAGGTTCGAGTTATACTCTGATTTCAGGCGACTGGTATTCGACTGAGGTCTCGGGCGGAATCGGATACAAATTCTGGCTTACCACAATGACAATCACGCAGTCAGGAGGAACAACAATCTATTATTACATTGACGTCCCATACACAACCAGTAGCGATGGAGTAATTTCCTCTTTTCCTTATTTTGATATGACCTATCTCTATGACCCCTATGGAATTGATGAAAGTTCCGCAACTGCTTTTGAGTCAGAGGCGCAGGCAGAACCGTTTAAGTTTATTGTTTCAAATACTTCGCCTCCTGCTCCCACGCTGATTTCTCCAAATGGAGGCGAGACCCTTGTTGCAGGAGATGTGTGGACAATTTCATGGTCAACAGTGACAGATGCCGATGGGGACACTGTCTATTATGATATTGATTATTCCGCTGACGGCGGGACTTCCTGGAATGGAATCACATCAAATGCCACAGGCAGCTCTTATGCGTGGACTATTGAAAATGTTCCGACTGAAACAGGTTTGATAAGAATTCGCGCCTATGACGGAGCGGATTATTCCGCATTCGACCAGTCGAATGATACTTTCACGATAAAAGGAGGAGGAGCGGACCATATCGTAATTAGCGAGGTCTGTATCGGATGGGCAACAGGTCAATCCGCATTAGAATATATTGAACTTTATAATCCCACTGACAGCGACATTGACCTTAAAAATTATCCATCAAATGGTCAAGTTTGCAGTATAATGTCCACGACAGATACGGGTGATATTTTACAAAATCTTTTAAGTTCTTCAGCAGGTACTTGGATTAATCAGATTATTCCTGCCAAAGGATATTTTCTTATTTGTTCTGAAGCATCGATCAACGGAGTATCGGCAGATGCAGATCACGCCAAAGATCTCGCTGGTGCAGATGGAATACAACTCAAGGATGGGGATGGCAATATAATTGATATGGTTGCTTGGGGAACAAAAAATACTGGAGATATTCCAAACTGCACTGAAACAGAAAGGGTTTCAAGTGATACAGATCTCGATAGTGGCTGGGCAATTGAGAGAAAGGCATTTTCCGACTCAACCGCTGCTTCAATGGCTCCTGGAGGCGCGGACAACGACAAAGGAAACGCTTATGATTCTGACAATAACGCTAACGATTTTGTTCTTCACACAGACACAAATTCTTTTACGCCCCAGAATTCAGATTCTACTACCGAGCCTCCGCCAAATACGACTGTTCCCACTCTGACAAACGGAGACGTTTCTCCTTCACAGGGGACAACGGCAAAAATGTTTTCCTTCACCATCACCTACACCGACGCAGGAAACGACAGACCGTCTCTTGCCAAGGTCTATATCGATGGAGATTCAGGGCATCCGATGACAACAACAGATGAGGACTTTACAAATGGCGCCGAATATATCTATCAGACGAATCTCGGGGTCGGTTCGCACAATTACTATTTCTCTTTTTCCGATGGGAAATACTTTGTCAGGTATCCCGAATCAGGCACTCTTTCAGGACCTGATGTCGGACCGAATCTCACAACAGTTTCGATTGTAAGACCCGACACGCCTGCCGAAAATGAAATCGTTTCTCCAGGAACGATTGTTTTCGATTGCCGTCTTTCCGGGGAAGGACCTTCCGGGGATTTGAACGGTTCGAGCAGTTTCGAGGCGAGGTTGCAATACAGCAAAGACGGAGGCGCCACATGGGAGACGCCTGTCGATATGACTCAGGACAGCGCTTCCGCGGACGGAAATTATTTCACGACTTCGATTGATTTTATCGCTGGCGACTGTGTTAAATTCTATTTTCAGGGGCGGGATTCCGATTCCACAGACTGGACAGCGGTAGATTCAAGCGACGAAGGGTATTTTACCGTAGGGCTGATTTCTGCCTGGCATCTGCCGACGACTCAGTTCAAGAACCTGTCGCTTTATCCGAGCGCTTACAGGGATCCTGTTATTCCCGATGAAACCGAACCTGCTGATATTTTCGCGGGTTGCGAAACTTCTACCGCGACAGCTTATGTCTATTACTGCCTGAATGCTCTGCCTCAGGAGGACTCTTCAGGCACTCCTCTTTCGGGAACCCAGCGCCTCGAACTCAACTGGGATTTTTCCCTTTCATCCGGAACCGAAGACAGAGAAGGGGAATATTTCACGACAAGACCCTCGACAAATCCGATACCTGCGCAGGATCAGAACAATTTTGTCTATTACTACATCAAATTCGTGAAAACGGGGTATCCCACAACTTATCTGATAACGGACGGCCAGACGCCGGAGGGAACGATTTTGCGAAGTTTCGTCCCATCGACAAAATCCGAATGTTTCAATTATTATGTTGGAGAAGCGAATCTTATTGACGCTTTTCATATTCCTTCTTCAACAGTTGGACCTTCGAATGTTGTTGTCGGGATGAGAGAGGTCTGGGACACATACAACAATGTTTATCTGTATCCGCATAGGGGTTCCGGTCAGGAAGAGGAAATCACGGTTTATTTTGGCAAAAATTCAGATGCCACGGATTACGATGGCGGAACGGACGACCTCACCGCCCGGCTTTACTGGAAAGAGATATCCGAGCAGGGCTGGCCAAGATTTTCGACTTTCACTTATTATAGCACCGAAGGTTCAACCGATTATTGGAAAGCGACCTTTACCCAGCCCGATGACGCTTATTTCGTGAGAGGCGCCACAGTCGCCTATTACATTTCGCTGAAAAAGGCGAGTTATATGGACACCGTCATCTATCCTGGCAAAAACAACCAAGACGACCCGGACAACAATTCGGACACAACTCTGTATGAGGATGACAAATATCAGTCGCTTCCGTATGACAATGCCACAGAGCCGAAATTCTGGTATGTCATTGTGAACTACCCGCCCGTTATGCAGAGCCCGACAAGTCCTGCCGATTATGCTTCAGGGATTGATGTTTCAGGAGGCAGTTGGAATTTTAAGTGGGAGTCGGCGACTGATTATGACGGGGATTCCATAGCAAATTATTATTTCGAAATCAGCGATAATATAAATTTCGCATCCGTCATTTGTTCTTCTACCACACTCACTAACTCTTTTCTTGTTCCGTCAGGTTTAAGCAACGGCAATGTCTATTACTGGCGAGTAAAAGCGAAGGACTCCTACGGCGACTGGGGGGATTGGTGCAACAACAATTCTCACTGGACTTTCTTCACAACAGGAGCGCCGATGGTCCGGTGGGTTTCTATGAAAAGTGGCGGGACGGATATGACAAACCTCAGCGGCAGCCTGTATTCCGACATTAAAAATTCCGAAAGTGTCGAGGTGAAATTCACGATTTATCCCAGTTCGTCATCTAACTGCCAGGCGAGGGTTTATTACACAATAACGAAGGACCTTGCAGACCCTGTTTTGACAATCGCCGATTCGACTTCGACAACCTGTTTCTTTTTTAGAGCGGACGATACTCCAAACGGTACGACAAATGGCAGTTTCGGAACCATCACGACAGGGGCAGATGGTGAAACATCCACGGCGACAATTACGATTCCCGCCGATGTTCATTATGTTCTCGATGACGGATGGTATTTCTGGGTTCAGCCCTGCGCCCGGCTTTCTGACGGCTCGTGGCTCAACGCTCAGGCGAGGTGCTATCGGATTACGGAAGACGGAGACACCATTGAAATTGGCAGAGGAGCAGGCGATAAGGAATGGCCGAGCAACCCGACCGCTGCTGAAAAACTCGGCGACTCGAATGACGCGACCTATGTCGCAAATTATTCGCCTCTCTGGCACAATCCCGACGAATACCTTATCGCGGGCAACGCGAGAAAATACATAACGCCTCTCGACAGTGAAAAAAGAGTCGAAATGGATATCTTCGAAATCAACACGTCGAACGATTATCTGACGGAACAGGTTTCCGACGGCAAGGCCGACATATTTTACAGCGAGGACCCGGGTATTTATTTGAGAACAGAATACAAAGATTTAGGAAACACCACAGGCAGTATTCCCGACTGCTCTGTTGTTTTCAGTTATGACAATTTTGCCCACACCTATATGACAACCTTGAAATACAAATACAACGAATTTTCGACAAGCATTTCGACGGATATTTCGCCTTATCATTTAAGATACAGTTTTGCGAAAGCCCTTGCCGAGGGGAATATTCTGACTATGCCAGAAAGCGCGACGATAAAGTATTACTTCAAACTGAAGCAGGGGAGTTCCAGCGAGTATTATGTTTATAGCGACGGCGTTTTTTCGACAGAGGCGGGAACGCCCTTTGAATACGACATTCTTCAGGACGACTACACCCGGCCGTTTGTATGGAGACAGCCGTCCCTTTATGTTCGCCCCGGAGACACCTCGACCGTGGCTGGAAGAAGTCTGGGTTATATCACTCTTAAAATCGGTCTCGCAGACACCAAAGACGGGAAGTTCACGGACCCCGACACAAATGAGGTGCTTGGACCTTTCCGAACCTGGCCCGGCGGATGGGAAACAGGCGACGGAAACCCTTACACAGGCGCTTTCTCTTTTGACCCCGCCAACAAATATGAATTTCTGAGAGGCGACATAGAAAACAACCTGATACCAGCCGCCTACAAGGATGACGGAACTTACCACTTCGGCAATTATGTTTACGCAAAAAATATCTCGACATGGACGGAAAATTCAGGAGTTGTTTCAATGGCAAACAACAACAATGGCGACGGTTTAACATGGCGGGATTCGAGAAGATGGGCTCACCAGACAATCTGCTGGTTTGCTTATATGGATTATGCTGATGAATGTAACGACGCAGGTTTCAGAAACGGGTCGCCTGAGAATCAACTTATTCAAATAGGTAAAGTTGATTACGACCCTGTGACTTTTACCTCAGCGGAGAAATATCATAAGCATCACAATGTCGCCACAAACAACTGGGAATCGACGCCATCCCCACCGTATACTGTGAGCGGTGCGGTGATTATGAGTCCGCTCGATGTGGATTCCGACGGAAACGGGGTCTGGTATGCGAGAATCCCGATTCCGCCGAATGTCGAGGAAATTCCGTATCTCTATTACAGAATCTGGGTTTGCAACGGCGATTTTGACCCGCAGGCAAGGAATAACGAGCGCGGCGGAGGCGGAAGAGTAGACGGCACTTACAATGCCGGCTATCCGAATGGAACAGGGTTTGGCAATGCAATAGACGATCCCTATCTCTCTGTCTATCCGCTTACCGGCGTTTCGTCGCCTTCCACAGCCGGAGGGAAATACCGCGACTGCGACTATGGCTGGGTGACGAGGTCGCTATTTGCGGGAAGAGTGACAAGACCTCCCGAGATCAGAATCACAGCCACAACCGCCTATAAGAGCACGGAACGCCAGGCGGTCGCTTACATAAAAGTTGACGAGGTAACAAAGAAACCCGTGGGGGTCATTTCAATTCAGTTTGTCCGCCCGGGCACTGATGCCAGCAAGTGGTAAGAACAGTTATAAGGATTAAGAATTAAGTGAAGAGGTTAGAGGCGAGAGGATAGAGGTTAGAGTCTTACGTTACGACTTCTACGCAGATTGCGGAGAAGTTTTTGATGTTTGGAGAGTATTTAACCCAGATTTTTCATTAGAAAAATCTGTCCTTCGGACCGCCCTATCTCTGATAGGGCGGGGTACCCATCCGAAGGATGGGTCGGGGGATTTTGGTTGCGGCCGAAGGCCGCCTTAGGGGTTAGAGTTTACATTTTTTCGGGGGCTGAAATTCCGAGAAGACCGAGAGATTTCTTGATAATTTTTCTCACCCCATAAATTAAAAAAAGCCGTTCGCCCGAAAGTTCTTTGTCTTCGGAAATAATTCTGTTGCGTTCGTAATAATTGTGAAATGTCTTGCTCAAATCAAGCAGATAGTTCACCAGATGATGCGGCGCGAATTCCCTTGCGCACAGATTGAGAATGCCATCGAATTCGCAGACGGTTTTCAGAATTTCCCTTTCTGCTTCGCTGAGAAGTTCTGTTCTTTCGGCCATCGCGATATTTTTGCTTTTCGCTTTTTCGAAAACCGAACAGATTCTCGCGTGGACATACTGGATATAATAAACAGGATTTTTTTGCGATTTTTCCTTTGCGAGTTCAAGGTCGAAATCCAGCTGAGCGTCCGCTTTTCTTGAAAGCAGAAAAAACCTTGCTGCATCCTTGCCGACTTCTTTCAAAACATCTCTCGCAAGCAGAATTGAACCGCCTCTTTTTGACATTTTCACAATCTCTTTTCCTCGCTTGAGCCGCACAAGCTGGTATAGAATAACTTTCAGTTTATCAGGATTTTTCCCGAGCAGCGCGACTGATTTTTTTATTCTGCCCACATATCCGTGGTGGTCGGCGCCCCAGATATTTATCAGCCTGTCCGCTCTTTTGAATTTTTCGGCGTGATACGAAATATCGGAAAGAAAATAGGTCGGCTCGCCGTCTTTTTTCACAAGAACCCTGTCTTTTTCGTCGCAACCTTCTGTCTCAAGCCATATCGCGCCGTCTTTTTCGAAAACGCTTTTTTTCTTTCGAAGAATTTTGAGAACCTCGTCGACTTTTTTGGTTTCGTAAAGCCGCGACTCGGAGAAGAAACTGTCGAAGTTTATCTTTGCGAGTTCCAAATCCTTTTTTATTTCCGACAGAATTTTCCCAATTGCTAATTTCGCGATTTCTTTTTCATCCAGTCCGGGTTTTATTTCATCCGCAATTTTGCCGATTATTTCGCTGTCGTATCCGTCTTCAGGAGGTTTTTTCCCCCGACTGCGTGCGATAACCGATTCAGCCAGAAGTTTTATCTGCCGGCCTCTGTCGTTCACATAATATTCTCTGATAACATTCCATCCGAGTTCTTTCAGAATTTTTGCCAGAACATCGCCGAGAACGCCGCCTCTGATGTGTCCGATGTGAAGAAGACCTGTCGGGTTTGCCGATATGAATTCAATCAGAATTTTTTCTTTTTTATCGTTTTCGGGCTTTTTGTCAGAAATTGCGTCAAGAAAAAATTTTTTGAGAAAATCCATTTTTACGCGAAAATTGACAAACGGTTTCTGAAACCTTACTTCGTCGAAATACGGCGTCCGCGACAGTTCCGCCCGCAGGATTTCCGCCTCTCCCTCGCTTAATTTTGACGCGATATTCGAAGCGTAATCGCAGTTTGTAAACGCTGGCGCTTTCATTATATCAAAGGGAATCTCCGCGCCAAATTTGTCGGCGATGGTTCGCGCGATAATTTTTTTCAAAAAATCAATCATTGTTTTTCACTTTTCAACTTTTTATTTGTCATTTTTTATTTTGATTTTTCCATTTTTTATTTCCCTTGTCATTTCGAGCGATAGCGAGAAATCTTTTTTCATTTTTCAACTTTTCAACTTTTTCACTTTTCAACTTTTTATTTGTCATTTTTTATTTTGATTTTTCCATTTTTTATTTCCCTTGTCATTTCGAG
>JAGHAK010000078.1 GCA_021161565.1 Elusimicrobiota bacterium
ATAGAAGGTTATGACAAAAAAATGAACGTAAAATCGAGAGCGATTATAAGAATGGGCGGGGTTAACCCCGCCCCTGCGTGCAGGGGCGGCACTGCGTGCATTTTTTGCCTAATGCAAAAAATGGGTTAAAATTCCACTGAAATTCCCGCGCTGAAGTTTCTTTCCGGCGACGGGTAATAGTAATAATCATATCCGAGGAAACTGAAGCCTTGCCACCTGGCGGAGTAAATTCCGTATTCGGCGTATTTTCTGTTGAACAGGTTTTTTGCTCCCGCAAAAAATTTCAGGCCGAATTTCCTCAAGACAAAATTCAAATCCGCTGTGATGAAAGCAGGCATTAACTCTGCCTCGTTTTTCCAGTCGCTGATAAAATAGCGTGTTCCTGTGTAATTTACAACGCCGGTTAAAGTAAGTTTCTCCGCGGGATGCAATTCAACATTCACATTGAATTTATGACGCGCGACTCCGGGAATTTTGTTTCCTTTTTTGTAAACGGCTGTTTTATAATTCCATATGGAATAGTCGTAATAAAGGAAACTTTTGTCGCTTTGGAGAGTCGCGTCGGTAAAAGAGTAGTTAAAAAGCAAAGTCAGGGAATTAGCGGGTTTTATCTTTGATGAAAAATTGATTCCCTGATGTTTTGTTTTCGGATAATTTTCGTTTGCGCCGGACAGGGAGTTGTAAAAAATTTCATTTTTGATAGAAGTTCTGTAAATTCCTGCGGCAAAGGAAGCGTGTGAAAAGTTTTTTCGCAGGCCTATTTGAATTTCAAGAGATTTTTGCGGTGTCAGATTTTTCGAAATTCCCGTCGGAGCGTAAGTAAAAGGGTCGAATGTTTTGAATTCGTCCACATTCGGCAGCCGGTAGTTTCTTGAAAAGGAAAGATAAAAATTTGTATTTTCACAGGGCTTGAATGAAATCCCCGACGAGAAAGCGCTGAGCGTGTCGCTTCTTTCGTCGCTTGTTTTTGCTCCGCCCGGAGTCGAGGTTTCAAGGTCGAAAGCGAATTTTTCCTTCCTCGCTGCAATAGAGAACGAGAGATTATCTGTCAGAAAAAGTTCATCTGCTGCGGAGAAGGCAATGGAGTCTTTGCCTGTCGATGTTTTCCTTTTAAGCGTTTGCGAGGTGAAACTATCCTGTTTAAAATTTGCTATAAATTTTTCAGCCGAGAATATCAGGGTGTTTTTTTTGTTCAGAATTTTGCTGTTTATTTTTATTTTTTCCCGAAAATTAAGCATAGGGATTCTCTGGTCATAGGAATAAACGCCATAAAAAGTTTTGAGATTTTTGCTTCTCACTGAAATTTCTGTTCGGCTCGTCGCATTCCCGATATTTTTTTCGACCGTCAATGTTGAAAAGCCCGAAGTTGTCCGGGAGTCGTCGCCCTGTTTTCCCTGACGCCTGTCGGCGTCGTACTGGTCATCCCACAAGCCCCCAGGCATCTCGTATTTGTCTTTGTGATAAAAATGAGACAGGCCGATTTTTATGCCGTTTTCGTAACCGAGCGAGGCTGAAATATCTTTTCTGTCAAACGAGTTTTCCTGGCGATACCCTTCATTCGAATCCGCCGAGGCAAGAACGCCGAGGGAAAAATTGCCGAATCTGTTCGAGACGGAAATTCGGTTTTTCAGCGAATTGTAACTTCCTATTTTCGATGAAAGAATAATTTTTTTTGTTTCCACAGGCCCTGTTACGATGTTTATTACGCCTCCGCCCGCATTGTCGCCGTAAAGAGCGCTTTTGCCGCCTTTTATGATTTCAATTCTTTCGACTGATTCCATCGGAATTTGGAGCCAATCGACTCCGCTCATATCCATTTCGTTCAGCCGTTTTCCATTCAGAAGAACCAGAACGTTGCTCGGCGCCGTTTCGCCAAAACCCGTTATGTCAACATTTGTTTTTGCTGAATTGCCCATCCAGTCACTCACGGATATTCCGCTTTTTTGTCGGATTATGTCGGTAATGGAATCGGCGTTCGAATTTTCAATTTGCTGTTGTGTGATAACTTCCACATAGGTCGGAATCTGCCAGATTGGTTTTTGTTCTGTCACGACAACCGTTCCTAGATTGCCGAGATAATCCGCCGCGCAAAGCGTTCTTCCAAAGATCATCATTCCTGCAGTCCAGACAAAGATTTTTCTTTTCATTTTTCCTCCCTTTTTTTTAACATCATCTAACCCCTAATTGCGAACTTCGTTCGCAATTCAAAAGGTCTTTTTCCCCTTTCCCAAAAAAGGGAAAACTCCTTCTTTTCAACCTTTCCACTCTTCCACTTCTTTGTCATTTCGAGAAATCTTTTTTCACTTTTCACTTTTTTGGCGAATGGTAATTCGCCCGCTACTTTTCCCCCACTTACCACTTACTACTTACTACTTACTACTTCCCACTTTTCTCTATTTTCTTTTAATCTTTTTCAATTTGCGCCATTACCGCTTTCAGCCCGTTTTCATCCAGAATTTTGATTTCTGTTTCATACAAAGCCGAGATTTTTTCGTCGGTGATTTGGCTTTTCTCCAGAATGTCCATAATCTCTCCTTTTTTCAAGAGAATAAAAATATCCGCGAGATTTATCGCTTCGGTCAGGTCATGAAAAGTCGCGATAATCGTTTTCCCGAAAGTTTCTTTTAAATCCCGCAGTTTCCCCACAAGTTCCGCGCGGTTTTTGATATCGAGATGCGAAGTCGGCTCGTCCAGAAGGATTATTTCCGTATCCTTCGAAATAATCTGGGCGAGAATCGTTTTTTGCAGTTCTCCCGAGGAAATTCCCGTTATTTTTTTGCTTTTTATGTCCGAAATTCCCATCGCATCCATAGCGTTTTTCGCTTTTTTTATGTCGAGATTCGTTTCCCACAGGTTTTTCGAGACGGCAAATCTTCCCATTTGCACAAATTCGGCTACGGTGAAATCGAACGGAAAATTTGTCTGCGCCGGGCAGAATGAAACTTTTTTCGCGATTTGCCCGACAGACAAATCCGAAATTTCTTTGCCTCTTATTTTTATTTCTCCCGATGTTTCGGGAATTTCCCTGAAAAGGGATTTGAGAAGCGTCGTTTTCCCCGACGCGTTCGGGCCCAGAACAGCGTAAATTCTGCGCGGCAGAATTGCGAATGTGATGTTTTTTAGAACGCGCTTTTTCCCGTATCCCGCGGAAAAATTTTTAAACTCGATTATTTTGTTTTTTTCCATAAAGCCAAATAAAAAAAGGCGCCCCCAGTATAGCGGTAATCACTCCGACGGGAATTTCCACGGGATAGAGAATACTTCTCGCTGCGAAATCCGAAAAGACAAGAATTCCCGCGCCGATTCCCATAGATGCTGGAATCAGAAGCCTCGCGTCGGAAGAAAAGAGTTTTCTCGCTATGTGGGGAGACATAAGCCCGACAAAACCTATAATTCCTCCCACGGCGACCGCTGAGCCCGTCAGAACGGAGGCAATCATCAGAAGTTTTTCGGACTCCTTTTCGCTTTGAACCCCCAGTTGCCTGCTCAGCGATTTGCCGAACGAGATGGCGTTGAGAGTCCGTGATTTCAAAAAAGCCAAGATTATGAAAGTGGCGGAAATAATTCCGCAGACAAGAATGAGTTTTGTTCTTGTCTCGCCGAGGTCTCCCATCATGAAATAGAGAATGGAATAAGCCTCCTTCCGCTTTAAAGTCACAACGAATATGACAATCGCGGACAGGAAAAAATTCACAGCCACGCCCGTTAGAATCAGAGAATTTCTGCCGAAGCGCGTTCTGCCGATTTTAAGAACGGCTGCGGCGGTAAGACAGGAAAAAAATCCAGCGGCGAGAGGGTGAAAAACACCTGATTTCGAAATTCCGAGAATTGCCAGCCCTGCGACGCCGAAAGCCGCCCCTGAAGAGTTCCCGAGCAGATAAGGGTCGGCGAGAGGATTCGAAAAAACCATCTGGAAAATAACGCCCGCCACCGCCAGGGAGCAGCCTGCGATGACGGCGACGGAAATTCTCATTATGCGCAGTTTTAGAATCGTTTCCGTCAGGTTTGAAAAGAGAGGCAGAAGCAGCGAGATTATCGAAACCGCGGCGATTAAGGAAGCCGCAAGAACAAGAATTCTGAAAAATCTATTTTTTTTCATTTTTTCTTTGTAATCAGCCATCGGATTTCCCACAGACCTTCGACGATTCTCGGCCCCGGCCTTACAATTATGTCGATATTTGATGGGGCGAGAATTTTACTTTTTTTGAAAAACGGATAGAGCGCGAGAAAATCTGGCTCTTTTGTCCCCGTCAAAAGGATAAAATCGGGATTCTTTCGTATCAGCCATTCCGCGTTTATGGTGGGGTAACTCTGTGGAAAATCGCAGACATTTTGAAGCCCTATTCTTTCGCAGGCGTCGCTGATAAATGTTTTTTTGGACGCCGCAATCAGCGGCTTGGAGCAAACTTCTATGAAAATTTTTTTACTGTTAAGTTTCGGAATCTGCGAAATTTCTTTTTTCATTTCATTTACGATTTTTTTAGCCTTTCCGGTTTGGTTGAGAATTGAACCTATGTCGATAATGGAGTCGTAGAGTTCCCGAAGCGTTTCGGGATGATAAATTTTGGTTCTGATGCCGAGATTTTTCAGTTTTTCTATCGTTTTTTTCTGTCCCGGTCCTGCCGCTATTATCAGAGAAGGTTTTAACGACAGAATTTTTTCGATTGATGGAAACGAAAAATCGCCGACCTTTTCCTTGGTTTTCGCATCAGGAGGCCAGTCGCAGTAGTTTGTGACGCCGACGAGCCGGTTTTGCGCGCCGAGCGAATAGATTATTTCCGTTGCCGACGGAGAGAGAGAAACAACGCGTATGGAATTATCTTTTTCTTTTTTTTGGCCGCAGCTTGTTAGCAAGAATAGTAAAAATAATACTAATAGTTTTTTCAAAATCCCCCCTCGGGGTTTCGCCTTCCGGCGCGATCGCAGGTGTTCGGACTTTCACCGTTGCGGGGCAGCGGCTGATTTGCGCAGCGCTTTCCCTGCGAACGCTGAAATGCTATAATATCCCAAGTTTTCTGTCAAGTGCTGTCAAAAAGGTTGTTGTTTAAAAATAAAAATGAAAAATGAATCCCCCACCTGCACGCTGGTGGGG
>JAGHAK010000058.1 GCA_021161565.1 Elusimicrobiota bacterium
TCACTCGCAATCTTGCCGTCAGGGACGCTCTCGCAAGCGGAATCGCTCGCTCTGTGTTCGCTGCGAAAACCGGGTCGAATTTCTCGCTCACACAGCCCTGCTGGCAAGAATTGCTCGCGATATTTTTCATTTTTCCATTTCTCTTTTCTTTTTTTACTAACCTCTATTTGCTTATTATCGTTCCGGGACATTGCCCGTCTGCGGTTTTTTTTATGTTATCTTCCTTGAATACATTTATGACCGCGAATTTTATTCCGGAATTTTCCAGCATTGCCATTGCCGTTTTATCGCAGACCTTCAGGTTTTTTTCGATAGCGTCGCGGTAAGTAAGGCGCGAAAAAAAGCGCGCGTCCTTATTTTTATTCGGATCATCCGAATAAACGCCTTCAACCTTGGTCGCCTTGATTATCATGTCCGCGTTGAGTTCCATTGCCCTCAGCGCCGCCGCGGTGTCCGTCGTGACAAACGGATTTCCCGTCCCCGCTGTCACGATAACGATTTTTCCTTTCCTAATTTCCTCTTCCGCGGCCAACGGGGAATATGGCTTTACGACTTTCTCTATAGCGATGGCGCTTAAAACTTCCGCTTCGGTTTTCATTTGCGAAAAGATTTGTTTCAGGGCAACGCCGTTATATACGGTGGCGATCATCCCGAGATAATCCGCATCCACTTTTCCGAAATTCCAGTCGGCGAGGTCTTTGCCCCTCAGGATGTTTCCTCCCCCGGGAATTATGACAAAATTTGCCTGTTCCGCCGCTTTTAGAATTTCTCTCGCGAGATATTCCGTCCTGCTTTTCTGGAGAGGTTTGTCCTTATCGCCGAAGGCTTCCCCGCTTACTTTCAGAATTATTCTTTTTCGGGGAGATTGCTCTTTTTCGTTCCGGGAGAACAGATTTTTGAGAAAATTCATTATTTGCCGATTTCGAATCTGACAAATCGCGTGACTTTCACCGCTTCTCCGAAAGCCGAAGCGTTTTCGTTGAAAAAATCCCTGAATTTTTTCTTTTCGTCTCTAAAGTAGGGCTGATCCATCAGACAGTTTTCGGAATAGAATTTCGAGAGTTTTCCTTCTATAATTTTTTCCGCGATTTCCTTCGGCTTTTTCGAAAGGTCAATCTGGTTGCGCAGAATATTTTTTTCATCTTCGATAATTTTTTCGGGAACGCTTTCCCTATCCACATAAAGCGGCTTCATTCCCGCGCACTGAAGCGCCGTTTCCTTGAGGAGTTTCTGAAATTCCTCGCTTCTTCCGACGAAATCGGTTTCGCAGGCGATTTCCACCATTACCCCGATTTTTCCCCCGGGATGAATGTAGGCGAAAATCTGCCCTTCGTCAGAAATTTTGTCAATTCTGCCCTGCATTTTGAGGATGCCTTTTTCCCTGAGGATTTTTTTTGCCTTGTCTGTGTCTCCTTGCGCCTCTTTCAGGGCGTTTTTGCAGTCCATAATTCCGGCATTTGTCTCTTTCCTGAGTTTCATAATCGCGTTGGTCGTAATTTCCATTTTATTCCTCCGCTGATTCTTCCGTATTTTGCTCTTTTTCTTTTTGTTCTTCCCTTTTCTGGTTTTCTTCCAGTGCCTCATTCTGATTGTGTTCCTTTTCTGGCTCCGGCTGTATTTCTTCTTTTTTCTCGGCAATGCCTTTTGCATCACGGATTGTGTCCGCTATGAGGTTTGTGATAAGTTTGACGCTTCGCAGTGCGTCGTCGTTGGCTGGAATCGGCCAGTCGGCCAAATCGGGGTCGCAGTCGGTGTCGAGAAGGGCGATAATCGGAATATTCTTTGCTTTGATTTCCTTTACCGCGATTGCCTCATAGGACGGGTCAACGATGTAAACGGCCTCAGGCAACTGCCAGAAGTTGACAAGGCCTTTGAGGTCTCTGTCGAGTTTTTCGAGGAGCCTGCTTTTTTTCGCCAGAATTTTTTTGTTTGAATTGTACTGATCTATGTTGTTTTTCAGGTCGATATAATTTTTTATGCTGTTTTGTATTTGTTCGAAATTTGTGAAAAGGCCGCCCCACCACCGGTTTGAAACATAGGGCATTCCGCAGCGCTTCGCGGCTTCCTCGATGGAATTTTGCGCCTGTTTTTTTGTGCCGACAAAAAGAATTGTTCCGCCTTTTTCAGCGACGCTGCGCACAAACTGAAGAGCGTTTTTGAGCAGTTTCAGAGTTATCTCGATGTTTATTATGTGGATGTTGTTGCGGGTTGTGTAGATAAATTTGCTCATTTTGGGATTCCATCGGTTTTTTTTGTGCCCGAAGTGCGCCCCGACTTCAAGCAGTTGTTTGGCGGTCACTTCCATATCGCCTCCTATTTGCTTATTATGCTGCGAATGAGTTTTGACTGATTTTTATCGACATAGCCCTTTTTTTTCAGTCTTCGCAGTCTTTTTCTTTTTTTGTGTCCGGCAAGATGGCTTTTCGAAGCGTGTGCCCTTTTCACTTTGCCCGATTTCGTGAGTTTAAATCTTTTCGATGCGCCTCTGTGGGATTTCATTTTCGTTTTCGCCATATTTATCCTCCAAAATTCTGCCTGCCGCTCGCGCGCAGACGGCAATTGCCGCCGTCTCGCTGCGCAGAGTATTCCCCGCTATCGAAACAGGACAAAGCCCCGCTTTTTCTGCGGTTTTTATTTCGTCTTCGGCAAATCCCCCGGCAGGTCCCACAAAAAACGAAATTTTCGTCGCGACCTTGCCAACCGAAAGCGGCGGAAACCCGCGGGAAAGGATAAATCCCGAAGTCCCGCTGCGCTCCCAGTCCATAATACCTACCAAAAAATCTTTCGTTTCGTCAAGGGACGGCAGGAATTTTCTGCCGCACTGCTCGCAGGCGGCGATTATGATTTTTTCGATTTTGTCTCGTCTTATTTTTTTTCTTTCCGACCTTTTTGTCCGAATCGGAATTATTCTCGCGGCGCCGAGTTCGACCGTTTTTTCTACGGCGAGCGCAAACGGGCCTGGTTTCAGAACGGCGAGATAGATGTTTATCTCTCCCTCAGGTTTTTGGTCGCGGAGTATTTCCCCGATTTCGATTCTGATTTCATTTTTCTTCCTGTCGGTTTTTTTTATTACCGCTTCAGCGCTTTTTCCGTTTCCATCGAAAATTTCTATTTTGTCGCCGGATTTTATCCGGAAAACGTTCAGAATATGGTGAGCAGTTTTGCCCCGAATTGTTTTTATTGCAAAATCCGGATGGAAAAACTGGCTCATTATCCGAACAGTTCCGGGTTTTCTCGTTCGAGTATCTGCTGGTATTCTTCGAGAAGTTTTTTCTCTTTTGAGGAAATTTTTTTCGGAACAAATATCGAAACTTTTGCGAAAAGGTCCCCCCGGGATGAACTGTTGAGATGTCTCATTCCGTATCCCCGTATGCGGAAAACCTGGCCGTTTCGGCATCCCGCCGGAATTTTCATATTAACCTTTCCATCTAATGTTTCCACCGAGGTTTTGCCGCCGAGCACGGCGATAGGGTAGGGGATTTCCACGGTTGTGTAGAGGTCGTCGTCTTTTCTCTGATATTTTTTGGACGCCTCTATCATCACGACAGCGTAGAGATTGCCTGGTTCCCCGTCGGGCGAGTCGTATCCTTTTCCCCTAACTCTCAAAGAAGTTCCCGAAATGATTCCGGCTGGAATTTTTATTTTCAAGGTTTCCTTCTTTTTTATCAGGCCGTGTCCTCCGCAGGTTTTGCATTTCTGTTTTATGATTGTTCCCCTGCCTCCGCACTCGGGGCAGGTTCTCCTTACGGAGAAGATGAAATTGCCTTCCGTAATGACACCTCTTCCTTTGCAGAGAGGGCATTTGATTGGGAAACTTCCCGGTTTCGCGCCCGTCCCGCCGCAATCGGGGCATTTTTTCGCGCGAAGATATGTTATTTCCTTCTCGCATCCTTCAAACGCATCCTTCAGAGTTATGGCCAGATGGATTTCCACATCCTGCCCTCTCGCAGCGCGGCGTTTCCTGCCGGATGAGAAAAAATCGCCGCCGTAACTTCCTCTGCCGAAGATGCTTCCGAACAGGTCGGAAAAATTGAATATGTCGGAAAAGTCGGAAAAGTCGGCGCTGCGGAAGATGTCTTCGGTCGAATATTGCTGGTCGAATCCAGCGTGCCCGAATCTGTCGTATTTTGCCCTTTTCTGCGGATCGGAGAGGACAGCGTACGCCTCGGAGATTTCCTTGAATTTTTCCTCCGCTTCCTTTTTCCCGCTTTCCGCCACCCTGTCAGGGTGGTATTTCATCGCAAGTTTACGGTAAGCGGTTTTTATTTCGTCAACCGAGGCGCCCTTCGAAACACCCAGAATTTCATAGTAATCCCTTTTTGTCGTCAAAAAATCTCCCCATTATTGCTTGTTGCTGTCGTCTTCCTTCTCCTCGACTTCGGCATCGACGACATTTTCTTGCGCATCCTCTTTTTTTCCTTCCTCTTTCCCGCCACCTTCCTTCGCCTGCGCCTGATTTTCCGGTTTCCCTTTCTGTTGAGCCGCTTTATACGCCTTTTCCGCGAGGGAGTAGGACGCTTTCTGGAGTGTTTCGGCAGCCTTTTTGATTTTGTCAGCGTCGTCTGTATTAAGCGCTTCTTTGGAATTTTTCAATTCTTTCTCGATTTTTTCTCTGTCGGAGGCGCTGATTTTGTCTCCGAACTCCTTCAGGCTTTTTTCGACAGAGTAAATAAGTGTATCGAGTTCGTTCCGCGCTTCAATGAGATGTTTTTTCTTTTTGTCCTCTTCCTCGTGCTCTTTCGCTTCTTTTTTCAGCCGCTCCACATCCTCTTCCGAAAGCCCCGAAGAAGATTTTATCACGATGTTTTGCTTTTTGCCGGTCGCTTTGTCCTGAGCCGAAACATTCAGAATTCCGTTGGCGTCGATGTCGAAAGTGACCTCAATCTGCGGCACGCCCCTCGGGGCTGGAGGAATGCCCGTCAGTTCGAACTGACCGAGGGACTTGTTGTCCGCCGCCATTGGTCTTTCGCCCTGAAGAACATGTATCGTCACCGCTGGCTGGTTATCCGCTGCTGTCGAGAAAATTTGGCTCTTCTTTGTGGGAATCGTTGTGTTTCGCGGTATCAAAACAGTAAATACGCCGCCCAGCGTTTCGATTCCGAGAGAGAGGGGCGTCACATCTAAAAGGAGAACATCTTTCACATCGCCCTTGATTATTCCGCCCTGAATCGCCGCTCCCGCGGCGACCACTTCGTCGGGATTTACGCCTTTGTGCGGATCTCTGCCGAAAATATCCTTGACCGTCTGCTGGACGAGGGGCATTCTTGTCTGTCCTCCGACGAGAATAACCTCTTTTATGTCGGAAGCGGTGATTTTCGCGTCTTCCAGCGCCTTTTTGCATGGGCCAACGGTTTTGTCGACAAGTTCTTTCGTCAGTTGTTCCAGTTTGGCCCGGGAAAGTTTGATGCTCAGGTGTTTTGGCCCCGACGAGTCCGCTGTGATAAATGGAAGATTTATTTCCGTTTCAAGCGCCGACGAAAGTTCGCATTTCGCTTTTTCCGCCGCTTCTTTCAGTCGCTGCAGAGCCATATTGTCGTTTTTTAAATCGATTCCGTTGTCCTTTTTGAATTCATCGCAGAGCCAGTTTATTATTTTCTGGTCGAAGTCGTCTCCGCCAAGGTGCGTGTCGCCGTTTGTGGATTTGACTTCGAATACGCCGTCTCCTATTTCGAGAATCGAGATGTCGAAAGTCCCTCCGCCAAGGTCGTAAACCGCCACGAGTTCGTTTTTCTTCTTGTCGAGGCCGTATGCCAGAGAAGCTGCCGTCGGTTCATTTATGATTCTCAAAACTTTGAGTCCCGCTATTTCCCCGGCCTCTTTTGTCGCCTGTCTCTGCGAGTCGTTGAAATATGCGGGAACCGTTATAACGGCGTCGGTTATTTTTTCTCCCAGATAATTTTCCGCGTCGGTTTTGAGTTTCATAAGAATTTTCGCCGAAATTTCGGGCGGGCTGAGTTCACGTCCCCTTATTTTTATTCTCACATCTCCGTTCGAAGCGGCTGTAAGAGTGTATGGAACCGTCTTTTTGTCAAGTTCTATTGCAGGACTGTCTAATTTTCTTCCCATAAACCTTTTTACCGAAAAAACGGTTTTTTCGGGATTCGTTATCGCCTGTCTTTTAGCCACCAGGCCGATGAGTTCCTCTCCTTTGTCAGTAAAAGCCACAACCGAAGGCGTCGTGCGGTTCCCTTCCGCATTCGGAATTATTGTCGGCTTTCCCGCTTCGAGAATAGCCATGCAGGAATTTGTCGTTCCAAGATCGATTCCAAGAACATGCGCCATTTTGTTTACCTCCTTCTAATCTTTGTTTTTTTCTTTTTCCTCCGCGACAACGACCGTCGCTGGCTTAAGAACCTCTTCACGGAACAGATATCCGTTGCTTATAACCTTTGCGATATGACCGGGTTTTACTTTTTCCGTTTTTTCTTTCAAAACGGCGTGATGGAAAGAGGGAGAAAATTCCCTGCCCTCGCATTCCATTTTTTTCACGCCGAATTTGCTGAATATTTTGCTGACTTCCTTGAAAATCAAATCAACCGCCTCTTTGATATTCTGCTCTTTCCGCTTTATCGCGTCCTTTGCCATAAGAAGCCCGTCCATAACAGGAAGGAATTCTTTGAGAATGTTTTTTCTCTCTTCTATAATCATCTTTTCCATTTCCTTTTCCGTTCGTTTTCTGTAATTTTCAAATTCCGCCTTGAGGGAGAGGATCTGTTCGTAATACTGTTCCGCTTTTTTCTTTTTCTCGAGCAGCTCCTGCGACAGGATTTTTAATTCCTCTATCTTTTCCCGGGTCTTTTCGTCGACAATATCTTCCCCCTCTTTTTTATCGCCGCTCTTTTCCGGCTCTTCTTGTTTAGATGCGTTTTGGGTGTCTTTGGATTCTATTTCATTTTCCTTTTTATTTTTTTCTTCGCACATTATGATACCTCCTTGAGACGTTTTTCAGCCGACCGCGCGATGCCTCTTACGAGCGGGAGAACATTTATGTAGTTCATAAACTGTTTTCCGAGCACGCAGTAAAGATACTGTCTGTTTTTCACGCGAAAGTTTGTCAGGACAATCGCGAAGTTTTCGAAATTGTAGTCGAGTTTTTCGTTGCAAAAACTCACTTCATAGTCCCTCTTTGGGATATTACCGAGTATCTGCGAAATCAGCATCTGCCTGTCCTCCAATATTGTGAACAGTTTCGAAAGCGTTTTGTCGTCCTGCGCGAAAACCGAAGGGCTTACGCTTGTGTAAATTTCCGGCGAGGCGCTGGACATAATGCTGCCTGCGGCATTTTTGATCAGTTCTATCAGTTTTTGGTTTTCCCTGTAGAGACCGCGAAATTTCCGCTTGAGATCGGAATTTTTGTCGATGCTCTTCAGAAACTTTTTTACAAAGTTAAAAGTTTTTACGGAGATTTCCTTCGGCAACTTCACGAGACGGCTCAAAACTTCGCCTTCGGTCGTTATCAGGATGATGAGGATTTTTCTGTGGTCTATCATTTTTATCTCGAATTCCCTGATTTCGCGCGATATGTCCATTCGGCCGCTGATGCCCACCCACGATGAGTGGAGAGAAAGAAAATGCGAGGCTTTTTCAAGCAGGTCGTTTTCGTTTTCCGCGTCTTCAAATTCGGTTATTTTCGCGCCGTCCATAATTTCTTCGCGGTCGAGAATGTTTTCCACATAAAATCTCAGTCCTTTCGCTGTCGGAATTCTTCCCGAGCAGGAAAAAGAATGGGTAAGGTAACCCTCTTTTTCGAAAAAAGCGAAAATGTTTCTCACCGTCGCGGGAGACACGCCGAGATTATATTTGGAATTGAGAAGTTTCGACCCTGTTGGCCGCTGGTTCTCAAGGAATTCCTTAACGACATAAAGCAAAATTTTTCTGTCCCGCAGCTCGATAGCGGAAGTTCTTTTTCTTCTTCTTATCATATTTAGCACCTCTTGTTCATAGGTGCTAAAATACTAAATTCGGAAAATGATGTCAAGCCTCTGTCAAGACAAAGTAAAAATGTCCTCTTTCCAGCAAAATCAAATCTTGCTATAATAATCCGAAATTTGGATTTCGGGGGATTATGAAGCACACGGAACTGAGGAAAATTTTTTTTGAGTTTTTCGAAAAA
>JAGHAK010000014.1 GCA_021161565.1 Elusimicrobiota bacterium
ATATTATAAAAATCCGCCTCGCTTGTAAATGAAAAATTCCAAAACAACAGAGTGAAGCCGCCGACAAAGTCGGCAGAGATTCACTGTATCATCTCAAAATCGCTTCTTTCAGGGACTCTCCAATCAGATTGAAAGAAAGGACAACCAGAAAAATCGCAAGACCAGGCCAGAAAGAAACCCACCATGCGATTCCAAGATATGTCCTGCCGGAAGCGAGCATATTGCCCCACGAGGCGGCGGGCGGTTGAACGCCGAGACCGAGAAAAGAGATTCCCGACTCAACCAAAATCGCCGAACCAAGCCCTAAAACAGCGGCAACAATCACGGGAGACAAAACATTCGGCAGAATATGCACAAACATAATCCTCGGTTTCGAAATTCCGAGGGAAATGGCGGATTTTACAAAAGGTTTCTGCGAAACAGACAGAACCTCGGCCCTCACAAGACGGGCGAGTCCCGGCCAGGAAGTCGCGCCAATTACAATCATAATGTTTACGACAGACGGCGACCAGAAAGCGACAACCATAAGAATCAGAAAAAAAGTCGGAATGCACAAAAAGACATCTATCAGTTTCACAATAATCGCGTCAACCGCGCCGCCGAAAAAACCTGCGGCGAGACCGAGCGTTGTGCCAATGCCCACGGAAATGGCAACCGCCACAAACGCTACCGCGAGAGAAATTCTCCCTGCGTAAAGCATCCGCGAAAAAACATCCCTGCCAAATTCGTCAGTGCCGAGAATGTGAGAGGAAGAAGGCGGAAGAAACTTTTCGGAAAGGTTCTGGTTGTCAGGATTAAACCTGCTTATTGACGGGGCGAAAACCGAAAGGACAAAAAAAACAAAAATCACGGCCGCTCCAAAATATCCCATAAAATTTCTCTTAATGCTCATTCCATTTTCCAGCCGCTAAATCCGCTGTCGCTGACCGCTATCCTCATTTGTACCTGATTCTGGGATCGAGCCACGCGTATGAAATATCCGCCAGAAAATTGCCAACAAGCGTCAAAGCGATGACAATCACGCCATTGCCAAGAATCAGAGGGTAATCCCTCGCCATTACCGCCTGATACATCAGCCGGCCGACGCCCGGCCAGGAAAAAATCGTCTCGAAAATAACGCCGCCGCCAATTATCGAAGGTAGCATCAATCCCAAAAGAGTCGCCAGCGGCAAGAGCGCGTTTCTGAAGGCGTGCTTCCATAAAACTTCATTGCGGCTCAAACCTCTCGCAGCCGCGGCGAGAACAAAATCCTGCGAAAGGACATCCTGCATCTGAGCTCTTATATATCGGGACAAAGAGGCAAGACCCGCAAACGCAGTTATGAAAACAGGAAGAATCAGATGCCACAGAATATCGCCGATTTTTCCGATAAGAGAAAAATTTTCCCATCCGAAGGAAACCCATCCCGAAATCGGCAAAATACCGAGTTTTACGCCGAAAAAATTCATCAAAATCAAAGCAAGCCAATACGACGGAATCGAAAATCCTATAAAAACAAAAACAGTCGTTAAAACATCGAAAACGGAACCCTGTCTGTCGGCGGAATAAACGCCAAGTGGAATCGCGATCAGAAGAATAAGAAAAATCGAAGAAACATTCAGAAAAACAGTCGCAGGAAGGCGCCTGCCGATTTTTTTTATGACTTTTTCGCCATCCTGAAACGACTCGCCGAAATCAAGCAAAAAGATTTTTTTCACCCAGACAAGATACTGCGCATAAAGAGGTTTGTCCAGTCCGTAAGCCCTGCGGATTTTCTGGCGGATTTCGGGGGAAACGCGGGAAGACCCGAAACCCATCATCATTTCCGGGCCGCCGGGGGAAAGATGAATTATCAGAAAAGAAATCAGCGTTATTCCGAAGAAAAGAGGAATGTATGAG
Source organism: Elusimicrobiota bacterium (assembly GCA_021161565.1). Taxonomy (GTDB): domain Bacteria; phylum CG03; class CG03; order CG03; family CG03; genus JAGHAK01. The sequence continues at coordinate 1,879 of JAGHAK010000014.1, forward strand.
AGGATTCTTCTTGCAATGTAGTTCAGCATATAAGAAGCAAAATAATCAAACTTACCGAAACAGCCGCAAGAAGCGAGAAATATTTAAATGCTTTTTTGAAAAAATAGGCGGGAGAAAAAAGGACAGCCCCGACGAGGAAAAGAATAAAAAGCGTTTTTAATCCGAAAAAAACGAACGAAGTTTTTGCGCCTATGACGCCTGCGGCAAAAAGCGGAACAATAAAAGAAAATTTATAGCGGGCGGCGCAAAACACGGAAATTGCGGAAATAACGATAAAAACAAAAACAGCAACGTTATTCAATTTCCACCTCGAAAATATCGCCTCTTTTTATCTTGTGCCTTCTCGCGAAATTTCCCTGACCCACGGCAAATTCCAAAAAACCAAAACTGTTAAAAAGCATAATATCTTCGTCTCTGACGGTGTAATCAGCGGAGAATTTCAGAATTTCCACTTTTTTCGAAACCGCTTTTTGGGGAACAAAGTTCCCTTTCTTCAGGTTCGTCCAGCAGTTGCCAAAGCGGTCAATATACAAGACGGAACATCTAATCTTTTTGCCAATTTTCTTCGTTTCCGGAATTTTAATCGTTTCGATCTTTTCTATTTTTTTTCCGAAACTTTCAGGATGAATCCCTTTTGAAAGATGAGCCGCGACAGGCGCAAAAACATCCCTGCCGTCAAAAGTCGTTCGGCGACCTGTCAAAAAATATTTTTCGGCGGTTACCTCAAAAAAATTCAGGCGCTTCCTTTCTGCGACAAACGAAAGCAAACCGTTATCCGGAGCGAGAAACAGATTTTTTTCGGATTCGGCAATTATTATTTTCCTTTTGCTTCCCACAGTCGGGTCAACAACACAAACAAAAACGGTTTTATCGAAATACTCTTCGCTTATTGAGAGTTCGAATCCCGCCGCGAAGATGTCGCCCTGAACGATTCCGTTGTTCAAATCGGCAATCTTTGCGGAAGGATTTATTTTCGCGATAACGCCTTTCATAATTCCCGTAAAAGGGCTGTCATATCCGAAATCCGTAAGCAAAGCGATTGTATCTTGCTTCATTTCGCTTTTTGTTCCATTTTTTCTTTCCCCTAG
>JAGHAK010000136.1 GCA_021161565.1 Elusimicrobiota bacterium
ATAAGTCCGTCTCTTGAACTCATTTTTTAATTTTGATTTGTCATTTTACATTTTTATCTTTTATTTTTACATTAGCGTATGCGTAAGTATTTTTTGCACTATATATAAATGAAGGAAACCGCCCTTTCGGTTGATGTGGTATGATGGAATGTGGAATAGAAAAAAAATGAAAAATTTATTATACTACCAAGGAAACTTTCAAGAAAGGGCGGGGCAGAGATAAAATCCAAAAAAAATTATGTATTACATAACTTCGGATAAAAAATTTGTTGTCGAAAACTACAACTGGGAGACTTCTTTTTCAAATTTTCTTCCGGGTATCGCGGGGAAACTCGGCATTCCGATGTGGATTTACTATGTCAGCAGAAACCAGTGCGTCTGTTCTGTGGGCGTGCGGGACAAAAACAACCAGATTATGGAATTTCTCTCGTTTAACAGGGCGCTCCAAACAGTCGGGAACCAGGGATTTAGAACTTTTATAAAAACGAACGGCAAAATTATCGAGCCCTTCAGAAAAACAAAAAACAAAAACATCGCGCAAAAACTAATCGTCAGCAGTTACGAACTGGAATTGGATGAAACAAACAGAGAAGCGGGAATAGAAACAAACATCGTCTATTTTCCAATCGCAAACTGCGGCTTTCCCGCTTTCGCGAGAGTTGTCAGAATAAAAAACATTTCGCGAAAGAAAAAGCGGGTCGAGCTAATGGACGGACTGCCAAGAATAATTCCCTACGGAGTCGATTTCGAAATTCTCAAAACAATTCAGCGGCACATAGAAGGAATGATAACCGTGGATTTCATCGGCGGGATTCCGCTATTCCGCCTGAAGCAGACACCCGCGGATGTGGAAAAAGTCGGGAAAATCGAAGGAGGCAATTTTTTGACAGGAATTTCCAGAAACCTCGAAATCGACTACATCGTTGACCCCCAGATAATTTTCGGGGACTCCGAAATTTACGATCGAGCATGGAACTTCGAGGAAAAATCCCTCGAAAAACTGCTGAAAACAAAGCAAATAAAGCAGAATAAAACCCCTTGCGCTTTCTGCGCCGCTGCCAAAATTCTGGCGGCGGGGGAAACCGCAGAATTTTCATCTCTCATTGGCCAGGCAGAAACAGACAACGAAACCGCGGCAATAAAAAAACTAATCTCGCCGAATTTTCTGAAGCGCAAAAGAGAGGAAAACAGGTTTCTGATAGAATCCATAAAAGACATATCATTCACCGCCAGCGGCGACGCAAAATTCGACGAATACTGCCGGCAGACATTTTTGGACAATGTCATCAGAGGCGGAATGCCCGTCGTTTTCGACACGGCAGACGGGAAAAGCGCCTTTTATCTCTATTCCCGCCAGAATGGCGACCTTGAAAGGGACTATCATTTTTTTGTGGTTGAGCCTGAATACTACTCGCAGGGAACAGGCCATTACAGAAGCGTCAACCAGAACAGAAGAATGGACGGGTGGTTTTTCCCCGAAATCCTTGACCTCAATATAAAGACCTTTGTCAACCTTATACAAACCGACGGATATAATCCTCTGGAAATTACCCAGTTAAAATATTCCGTCTGCGACAAGCGACAAGCGAAGAAGTGGATAAGAAAAACCGCGAAAAGCGGAAAAGCAGCGAGGGAAATAGCGAATCTTTTTGAAAAACCCTTCACGCCGGGAAAACTCCTGAAATGCCTTGAAAAAGCAGGAATCGGATTTAAAAACGACAGAAAAACGGTTTCGGAAGTTCTGTCATTCTGCCGCGAAAACGAAATAGGCAACATACACGAGGGGTTCTGGGTGGATCACTGGCTTTACAATCTCGACCTGATAGACACTTTCCTTATGATTTATCCGGACAAACTCGAAGAGATTCTCATCGGAAAAAGAGATTATTATTTCTATGACAATCCCGATGTAGTCAATCCCCGGCGCGAAAAACTGGTTCTTGCCGGCGGGAAAGTCCGGCAGTATAACGCCGTAAGCCGCGATGCGGAAAAAATGAAACTCATAAATTCAAGAAAGCGGAATCCAAAAATAATGCGGACAAAATACGGGAAAGGAAAAATTTACAAAACGAATCTTCTCGTCAAATTGCTTGTCCTTGTCTCCACGCGCATCGCTTCGCTCGACCCTGAGGGAATCGGCGTGGAAATGGAAGCGGATAAACCCGGATGGAACGATTCGATGAACGGTCTTCCCGCGATTCTGGGTTCCTCCCTCTGCCAGCGGATGGAACTCGAAAAAGCCCTGAAATTTCTGAAAAATTCGCTCGGCAAAACAAAAACGGATAAATTCGCGCTGTATGAGGAACTCTTCGTTTTCATAAAAAAACTCGGCAGACTCGCGGGAATGCGCGCGAAAGACAAAATCCCGCGCTTCGAATTCTGGGACAAATCACACAGCGCGATGGAAACATACAGAAAGCGGACAAAATTCGGAATAAACGGCGCGGAAAAAACTCTGACAAAAGCGGAACTTGAAAAATTTATCGACAACGCGTTGCAACTGATTGACATAGAAAAACCAGAAGTCGCAAAAAAAATTTTCGACAAAAACGGCATACCCTACACATATTTCGAAAACATCGTCACAAAATACGAATTCATAAGGACCAAAAACGGGAAAAAGAAAACGGGCGCTCTACGGCTGCCCGCAGTCAAGCCCCTCTCGTTCCGACAAAAACCCCTGCCCTTGTTTCTCGAGGGAGCGGTTCATATGATGAAAGTTCATCCTGAGAAAGCGGCGCGGATTTACGAAGCCGTCCGGAATAGCGGCCTGTTCGACGAGAAACTCAAAATGTACAAGGTCTGCGAATCGCTCGAAAACGCTCCTTTCGAAATAGGGAGAGTCAAAGCGTGGGGCGCGGGTTGGATCGAAAACGAATCGGTTTACACTCATATGGAATACAAATATCTGCTTGAAATCGTAAAAAGCGGCCTGTTCGAAAATTTTTACAGAGACGCCGAAACGATGCTGAACCACAATTTTCGCGCGGAATCTTACAAAAGAAGCATCTTCGAAAATGTATCCTTTATCGTAAGCAGCGCATTTCCCGATGATAGTCAGCACGGGCGGGGACTTCAGCCCCGCCTGAGCGGCGTGACAGGGGAAATGATAAATATCTGGACTCTCCTGGTGGCGGGGAAACAGCCGTTTTATCTAAGCGAAACGGGTAAATTGCGTTTTAGGCTTTCTCCTGCGCTGGCCGGAAATCTGTTTCTCGCGAAAAACCGCAAAGCCGAAATATTCGAAGGAGGGAAACCCGGAAAAATAAAACTCGAAACCGGGGATTTTGCTTTCAAACTTTTCGGAAAAATTCTGACGATTTACAAAAATTCCCAAAGAAAAAACACCTTCGGCAAAAATTGCGTGAAAGTGAGAAAATATATTTTATCCTATGTCGACAAAACCGTCGTCGTGGAAAACGAATTCATAGAAAAACAGGCACAAGACATCCGCGATGGCAAAATCAAAAAAATCACCGCTTTGTTATGGTAAGTAGTGAGTGACATAGTTTTACTCTGATTCCTGGTCTCTGATTCCTGATTCCTTATTTAATCTTAATTGTAAGTTTTTTCAATCTTTCAAGCACTTCTCCTGTTATCTGACTGAACGAAAATCTCCACCGCCAGTTGCCCTTCATCGACGCTGGCCGATTAAATCTTCCGGAAGAACCCACGCCGATAATATCCTGAATCGGGAAAATCGAAAAAACGGCCTTTGAAGACATCGCAAACTCAATCATCTGCCAGTTTATTTCCTTAATCTTTCCAAGATGTTTTTCAACTCTTCTTTTTTTTCTCGCAGAAAGAGCTCTCCACCACCCAACGATCGTGTCATTGTCATGAGTGCCTGTATAAACAACAGCGTCTCTGTCGTAATTTTGCGGCAAATGCGGATTTTTCCTGTTCGAGAAAAAGGCAAACTGAAGAATTTTCATCCCCGGAAAGCCAAGGCGGCGCCTGAATTCGACAACGCTTTTTGGAATATATCCGAGGTCTTCAGCGATGACCGGAAGTTTTCCGAATTCTTTTTTCGCCGCGGCAAAAAGTTCGCCGCCGGGAGTTTTCACCCATCTCCCCTTCAACGCCGTGCGTCTGCCTGCAGGAACGCGCCAGTGCGCGCAGAAACCGCGAAAATGGTCAATCCGCACAAAATCATAAAGTTTAAAAGAGAATCCAAATCTCTTAATCCACCATTCGAATTTATTTTCCCGAAGACTTTTCCAGTCATAGATTGGATTGCCCCACAACTGCCCCGTTTTGCTGAAATAATCCGGCGGCACGCCGGAAACAAACAGCGGTCTGCCATTTCTGTTTAAAAGAAAATACTTTTGATTTGCCCACACATCCGCGCTGTCGAGTGAAACATAAATCGGAATATCCCCTATTATTTTAACGCCTTTCGAATTGGCATATTCTTTCAACCGCTTCCACTGAGTGAAAAAAATCCATTGAATAAATTTGATTTTTCTTATTTCCTCAACATGCTGTTTGCGCATCTGCCTTATCGCAAAAATGTCCCTTTCGACAAACCGCTTAGGCCAGCAGTGAAATATTTTTCCAAACTTTTTTTTAAGAACAATAAAATCGCAGTAGTCTTCCAGCCAGAATTTATTCTCCTCGCAGAATTTTTCGAAGGATGTTCCGCCTTTGAACCGGGAAAAACATTCGTTGAAAACGGCATTTTTGAATTTCGCGACTTTTCTGAAATCCGCAAACCCGACAGAAAATTCAGGAACCACAATTCTTTTTTTGAGAAATCCTTTTTCTTTCAGATAATCGACATCTATCAAAAGAGGATTCCCCGCAAAAGCCGAAAGACAGTTATAGGGAGAATCGCCGGAAGGATGCTGAAGAGGAAGCACCTGCCAGAGGGATTGGCAAGATTTTTCGAGAAAATCCACAAATTTGTAAGCGTTTTTCCCGAAGTCGCCTATGCCATATCGGGATGGCAAAGCCGTTATGTGGGCTAAAATTCCGCTTGACTTTTTGAAATCAACCACTTTTTACACAAACAAACCGTAGATTCGGCAAAGAATGAAACTGAAAATAACGCAGCCTACGAGTGTAGCAATCCATCCGACGAGAATTTGAAAAAGTTTTCTGTAACTGACGGTTCTCGCTCCTTTGACAAGCCCCACTCCAAGAACGGCTCCGACGACAGCCTGCGAGGACGAAACAGGAACACCCACTTCGGCGAAAATATGCAAAACGACGGAACCGCTCAGCACAACGACAAGGGCGCTGAAAGGATCGAGTTCGGTGATGCCTTTCCCAACGGTAGCCATAACATTTTTGGAGTAGGTAACAACCCCCACGGCAATCGCTAAACCGCCCATAATCTGGGCAGAGCGGGGAGAAAGCATTCCGCCTCCGACATAAGCGCCGACGACATTGGCGAGATTGTTCGCGCCGAGAGAATAAGCGCCATAGCAGCCGATAATTATGGAAGCGCTCTTTATCGTCCAGTTCAGAGCCGTCAGGCTTTTTATTTGACGCACCCAGAAAAAATCAAGAAGATGGTAAAAAGCAAAAGCGAAAAACGCCGCGCCGACCGGCGTTATCAGCCAGCAGAGAATCGAAGAAGTTACCCTGTGGTAATCGACGGATCTGCCGAAAGCAAGACCCACGCCTATGAGAGATCCGACAATCGCGTGAGAGGTCGATGCGGGAATTTTTATGTAACTCATTATGTGTATCATCAAAGCGGCAGAGAAAGTCGCTATGAAAATCTCCATCCATCCGCCTGTCGCGGTCATAGAACCTATCTGCGCAAAACACTTGTCTCCCTCGATTAAAGCACCGAGCACAACAAAAATGGAAGTTAAAACCACAGCCCCGCGATAAGTGATTATTCCGGAATGAGCCTGCGGGCCGAAAACATTCGCGGCGTCGTTTGCGCCGAGACTCCACCCAAGATAAAAACCAGGCAATAACTTGAACATTTTACATTCTGTATTTTACAATCACGATGTCTAGGTCGTCGGCGGCGTCTTCTATCGTGTCTGAAATTTCGACAATGTGAAAAATAAATTCACGAAGATGCATTTTTTCGGCGAGCGTTATATCCGAAGAGAAAACATCCCTTGTCAGGTGCCACTCGATTGTGTCTGTTTCCTCCTCCTCCGTGTTGACATCTCTGATTTTTTCCTTCACGACATTGTAGTCCGAAAACATATTGGTTATCGCCATTTTGTAGGGAGAAAATGTCCGAGCGGACGCCAGCAGAAGTTTTTCAAATTCGTCATTGAACTTGTCGGGAATTTCGGGCCTCTGTGTCAGAAAGAAATCGCAGCAGGACTCCGCGCGGTCGGCGATTTTATCCTGCTGGGCGATAAATTTTATCAAATCTTCCCTGAAAGCGGGAATAAATGCGCCCTTATGAAGTTTCTCTATAATTTCCCGTCTCTTCTGGTCGGCATCTTTCTCGACGAGGTGAGTCTGATAGCCGTGCTCTTTCGCCGCAGTCAGATCTCCGCCGATGTATTCCTTCGCCGATGAAACCATGTTCTGAACAGCCTTCTCCACAAACTCCAGATGCTCCAAAATCAGTTTTTTTACTTCTTTCTCTTTTTTTCTTCCAAACATAAAAACCTCCTGTTCGGATTTCCTGTCCTCGGTAATATATTCGGAATTATACCAAAATCTGATGACAGAATCAAACTTTCTTCAGTCTCCTTTTAGCGTTTAGCGCCGACAAGGGATGAGAGGACAAAATAATAAAGTGACAAGATGATAAGTTGACCCGCCTGCTTTCGCCTGAAGGTGAAGCCAATGGCGGGCAGGCAAGTTGATAAGGCAAAATCCCCCCTCTCTTTCTCCCCCGCCTCTGGCGGGGGAGATTAAGTATGGGGTTCTTTTACCCTTTCTACTTTTCTACTTTTTAGCAGACCAAGGGTCTGCGGCTACATTTTTCATCTTTCACTTTTCATTTTCTCTTTTAGTTAATAAGTTAATGTTAAGAAGCATGATATATTACGAGAAGATAGGCGTGAAGATTTACGAGGTTTGAGAGGGAGTGAGAAAAGAAGTAAAATGGCATCCTATTCCAAAAAAAGGAGGAAAGGATGCC
>JAGHAK010000089.1 GCA_021161565.1 Elusimicrobiota bacterium
AAATAATCTACTCTCTCCTTAACCTCTCCCTATCAAGGGAAAGGTTTGTATTTTGTCGCGTAGTTCCCCCACCAGAACCTTGGTGGGAGTACATTTTTTTCTGATGATTTTTCTGTTTCAACTTTATATAATTTTCCAGCTGAGTAGATTTATTCCTTGCCTGATTCCCGCTCAAAATAGGTTCAAGCAAGGTTTCATCAATCGGGGTGGGCGGGCTCGAACCGCCGACCCCCAGACCCCCAGTCTGGTGCCCTATCCATCTGGGCCACACCCCGATATCATACTCGATATCGCTTATCAATAGGCGACATCCAACTCAATAAGGGGTTCAAAGCCAACTGCTTGGCTTTGAACGGGCATTTTAGCGAGCCCTCTGCGGCGAGCGTTAAAAATGCCCCGGACGGAACCCAGGGCGCTCACTGCCTCGCCTGCCTTGCTTCCTCGAAAGGGAAGCAGGACGAGATACCATAATCCGAAACAATAAATACAAAAAATAATGATTGTTTTCAATACACGCTGCTATTTCGAAAGCGTTTTAAAAATCGAAGAAAGTTCTTTCTTCACTTCCTTCAGCAATTCGATTGCAGCGGGATTCTGTTCGATGGGAAGAGGCATCTGAGGACTCTGCTTTTTTTTTCTGACCAATTCCTTTTTCGCGCCGGCGATCGTGAATTTTTTCTTGTAAAGAAGGTCCTTTATATCCACAATGATGTGTATGTGCTGGGCTGTGTATCTTCTCTGCCCCGACTCTCTTCTTATGGGACGCAAAATCTGAAACTCCTTCTCCCAGTAGCGAAGCACATACGGCGGAACTTTCGTCAGGTCACTTGCCTCTTTAATCGTAAAATACTTTTTTCCGGGAATATACACATCCGTCTCCTTAATCAATATCCAGTTTTCTTCTGTCGCCTTTCCGTCTGTTGCCTGGCCGGCGGCTTAAAATGCGGCGATTTTTAAGAGGCCCGCGGCGGTCTCCCTTTCGCCGGTCAGATGACCTCTCTTAAAAAGGGACTTCGCACTTCCAGCAATCAGCCGAAGTTATCGGACGAGACGCGCCTCCGTAAACGCAGACGGTTCCCTTGAATTTTCTGTAAATGCATGGACCTGGGAATTTTTTTTCGGCAGTCATATTGTCCTCCATTATTTCTCGAAAATCTTCGGGGAAGGTGTAAATTTCACCACATTGCGCGGCGGAACATAGACCTTTTCTCCCGTTTTTGGGTTTCTCGCTTCGTACGGTTTTTTCAGACGCACATGAAAAGAACCAAAATTCTGTATCACGACTTTTTCCTTGCGCCTTATGGCGCTTACAATCTCCTCGAAAACTTTGTTCACCGCGTCCTTCGCCTCCGTCTTCGCGCAGGTTACGGAACTCACCGCCTCTATCAAATCAATCTTGTTCATCCTTCCTCCTCGCTCTTTACGGGTCTTTTCATCAGATTCGATATCGCCCTTTTTGGGGAAAGACCCCTGTATAAAATGCCGTAAACCTCGCAGGTTATCGGCGCTGAAATCTTCTTTTTCCCTATCAATTTTTTTACAGCCTTCACGGTTTCGGCTCCTTCCGTAAGAGTTTTCACTTTCTTTCTCGCCTGATTCAGTTTAAGACCCCGGCCTATTTCCTCGCCGAGATTTCTGTTTCTGCTGTAGTTCGAAAAGCAGGTTACCATCAAATCGCCAATGCCCGCAAGCCCGCTGAAGGTTTCTCTTTTTCCGCCGAGAGCAACGCCTATTCTGGTTATCTCGGCAAGTCCCCTCGTCACAAGAGCCGCCTTTGCGTTTATGCCGAGGCCGAGCCCGTCGCAGATTCCTGCGGCGATGGCTATCACATTTTTAAGCGCGCCAGCTGCGGCGACTCCGCGAATATCTCTTCGCACATAGGGCCTGAAAAAAGGGAAATGAAAAAGTTTCTGAACGCGCACGGCAAGTTTTTTCTCGCCGGCTATCACGACAGTCGTGGGATGTTTCAGGCAAACCTCCTCGGCATGGGAAGGACCCGAAAGAACCGCAACAGGATGACTTTTTCCGAGAACTTCCATGCAGACAGAATCAAGCGTTTTAAGAGTGCTAATTTCGATTCCCTTGCTCAGAACAAGAACGGGAATTTCCCCGCTCTTTACTCTATCCCTCAACCTTTTCAAAACTGCGCGGAAACTCTGGGCGGGGACCGCCGCAAGAATCAAATCAGCGGGAAAAACTTTTTCCAAATCATTTGTTATCCCCACTTTCTTTTCCAGTTTCAGATAGGGGAAAAAACGCGGATGCCTCTTCTTTTTAAGATATTCGCTTCTTGCCCTGTCCCATTCCCACAGGGTGATGTCAGCCCTGCCGCTCAGCAAATCGGCAACAGCGGCGCCCCAGCAGCCTCCGCCAAGAATTGTTATTTTTCCGAACATAGACAATTTTCTTGATATTTTACCCGCCTTCGCAGAGCCTACTTCGCCGTAGTAGCCTACGGCTACGAAGGCTGAAAAGCCACCCCGATTCACCGGGGTGGATGAATGCGAAAAGGGTAACCCTCCGTAGCCTTGGCGAAAGCGGGTATGCTTCGGCGGGTTCCGCCGAAGAATGTGGAGGTGCCACGGCTGTGAAGCCGTGGGGCTCCACTTTAATGTCAAAAACTGACTGGCAATCCCGCATTCCAAAATTAAATGCTGCGTCTTTAATCTTTTTTCATAAACGCTTTCAATAAATCAATTGGAACGGGAAAAACCGTAATCGAATTATTTTCCGTGGCTATTTCGGCGAGCGTCTGGAGATACCTCAGCTGAACCGCAGCCGGTTCCTGCGCCATAACTTTCGCCGCGGCTGTCAGTTTTTCGGACGCCTGATATTCGCCTTCGGCGTGGATGATTTTTGCTCTTCTGTCTCTCTCGGCTTCAGCCTGACGGGCAATCGCTCTCTGCATATCAGCCGGAAGCTGGACATCCTTAACCTCAACTCTCGAAACCTTCACGCCCCAGGGGTCGGTGGCAAGGTCTATAATCTTTTGAAGTTCCGTGTTTATTTTTTCTCTCTGCGAAAGCAGTTCGTCCAGTTCCGACTGTCCCAGAATCGAACGAAGAGTCGTCTGCGAAATTTGGGAAGTCGCCATCATAAAATCCTCGACTTCGACCACCGCTTTTTCCGGATTCATCACTCTGAAATAACAGACCGCGTTGACTTTCACAGGGACATTGTCTTTCGTTATAACTTCCTGAACGGGCACATCGAGGGTTATAATCCTCAAATCAATTTTCACCATCTTCTCGATAACGGGAATGATAAAAAAAAGCCCCGGACCCCGCGCTCCTACCAGACGCCCAAGGCGGAAAATCACGCCCCTCTCGTACTCTTTCACAATCCTGACCGCGTTGATTAAAACAATCAGCGCAATAATTAACAAAATTGTCATACTGCCTCCCTTTTATCCCATATCCGATTTTCTCTGAATCTTCACGCGGAGAGTCGCGGGAAATCTCGCCTTCAAAATTCCCTCCGCCTTCTTCGCCGCTTTTATCGCCCTCGCCTTCACAACAGGGTCAAAATCCTCGATGAGAACTTCGAGGTAATTCATCACCGACAAATCGGCTATTTCGCCGCAAGCCCACGCCGCGGAAAGACGGTCCCATTTGTTTTCCGACTGAGTCATATCCTTGACCGCGACCTGCGCGGCTTCGGGATCGAATTTGAACATTTCCACGGCCGCTGTCGCTCTGACGCGGTTGTTCTTGTCGTTCAGAAAAGGCGCGATGAGACGAGCCGCAATCGAGGGATTGTTCACCGTATTCGCCATTGCCACGACACTTTTAGCCCGAACCCTGTTTGTTGTGGAAAGGTCTGTTATAACGCTTCTCATCTTCGGTTCTTCAAATTCCACCGTTTCGGTCTCCTGCGACGTAGCCGTTTTCATATTTTGCACGACCTTTATCAGGTTTTCCGTCTGTTTCAGCAAATTTTCCTCTAACGGCTTGCTTTTGGTCTGACTCATCTGCTTAAGCAGTTGTTCGTTCAGTTTTTTCAGTTCCTCGAGTTGCGGGGAGGAATCCGCCTTCTTTGAAATATCCCTGACAAGTTCGGTGATAGAATCATTGCTTTCGGCAAGCCCGCGCCGCAGTCTCAGCGTTATGTTTGCCACCGTCTTCGAGGCTATCAAATAACTCGCCGCAATAACCGCGAGTGTGGCAATCGTGAAAATAATCAGCCAGCGGGTGGCAATCATGCTTGTCTGCTGTCTGAGAACTTCTATTTCCTCTTTCCTGGCAAGGTTTTCCTTTTTTGTCTTTTCGAGTTCCTCCCGCAGTTTTTTCTCGCGCTCTTCGCGAATCTTCTTCTCCGCTGCGAGTTTCTCCTCGTATTCCTTTTTCAGTTTTTCTCTGGCAAGTTCTTCCTCCCTTTTCCTTTTCTCGGAATAAGCCCGTCTTTTCTGCGCCTCTATTTTCGCGGCATCGCGCTTCTCGATAGCTTTCTTTATCGTCTCTTTTGTCATCAGCGCTTCCTTCAGTTTCGGCGTGTATTTCAGCGCCTCGTCGGCGTATTTCAGCGCCTCGTCGAGTTTTCCTTTTACTTTCAGTTCCTTAGCGTAGGAAGTTTCGGCTCTGCCGAGAAGACCCACCGCGCGGAGATTTCCGGGATCGGCTTTCAAAACTTTTTTCAAATCGGCAATCGCGCCAGGCCAGTCTTTTTCGAGATATTTTTCCGCCGCCTGGTCAAAAAGTTTTTCCACTTCCGGCGGCTGGGCGAAAATAATAGAAAAACGAAAAACGAAAAACGAAAAAAGGGAAACTGCCGCCACAGAACGAAAAAATCTCAAATTTTTATTTTCCATTTTCCTCCGGTCCTTGCGATTTTTATTCCTTCCGATTTTAGCAATTTTATTTTTTTTGCGACACCCCTTGAATAACCGCCTACCGTGCCGTCTTTTTTCACGACCCTGTGACAGGGAACGACAACCGGCTTTTTATTCCCGTTAAGAATTCTGCCAACCGCCCTCGCTGCGCGGGGATTTCCGGCACGGCGGGCGAGTTCGGAATAACTGACAACCTCACCGCGGGGAATTTTCGAAACCTCGTCGAGAACTTTCCGCGAAAAACCCATCAGAGCCCGAAAAATCCGTTAATCATAGAAACGCCAATTCCCACGACCGAGGCGAAAACAAGGGACATAATTCCCCTGTAAAGCGGCTGGTTTTTCAGCCCCGAAAGCCTGATGAGGAAAAGAACAGGAATAAACCAGATGAAATAACTTCCCTCCATTATAAAAAACACGGTAATAATTCTCTCTATAACGCCGTAACTGCGCTCGAATCTGTTCAGGGTTTCGGGTTCGACTCCGTACAGACTTTTATCGAGATAGAAAAGCAGAATCACCCCGCCCCATCCGGCGAGAATCGCCGCGGAAATCGTGTTTATTACCCCTGAATCGTTGTAAATCATAAGAAAGTCCGACGGGAAAATGCTTCCGTAATAGGAATAATTTTTCGCGAAAGGAAAAAGCAGAGCGGCAAAAATATAGAGATAATGCAAAATCTGGTCGGCGGCAAAAAACAAAATTTTATCGTCTTCCGGCCGTTTCCAGAGCTTTATCTTTCCCCAGTCCTGAAAAGAGTGCAAAAAAAGAAGAATCGCAACATAAAGCCAGAACGAAAACTGCTTCAGGTCGCCAAGAAAAAGAAATATAACGACAATGACATGAATCAAACTGTGAACAAAACAGCCCCAGAAACCCTTCTTTTTTAATCTGAAGATAAAATCGAACTGGAGCGGAAAATCCGCTATAAAATGAGCCAGAAAAAGGCGTATTACAGAGTCCATTTTTGGTTTTTAAGTCTCTTTTTCAGCTCTTCTTCCTCGCGCATTTTCAGATTCGCAATTACCGGAGATGCCATATTGCAGATTGTTCCTATCAGAATTCTGTCTTCCCACCCGAACTCTCCAGCGGACGAAACGGCAAGAAATCCTTCGGATTTTCCCTTGTGCGAGATGCCGGAGAAAAACCACATTCCGGGAGAAAAAATATCCCTTGCCGCGTAATACCCTTTTTGCCCAATGGACGAAATCAGTTCCGATGCCCTCTGCACAACGGGCGAATCCGTTTCCTCTCCCGATTTCGCAATACAGACAAATTCATCGTTATACAAATCATAAGAATAGAAAAGAGCAGATTTTATGTCCATTGAATCCGAAACCCTGCTGACCACGGTTTCAGCGACTTCGCGAAGCGTTCGCAAAGATCCTATTGTGCGGGCGATTTCGAACAACGTGGTGAAATATCTGTCCATATTCCTGAGGCGGAAGGATGAAACTCTTATTATGTTCATAAGAATTCCGAAACCCACATCCGGCTTCGCTTTCAAAAATTCGGCAAAAGCCGAACCGCCTATCTTCAGAATTTCGCATTCGTTTATTGCCGTGGCTGAGGCGGAGCGGGGAGCGTTTTCAAAGAGAGCCATCTCTCCGAAAATATCGCCAGCCTTCAAAACGGCGACAGTCTTCGAACCGCCCGAAATTTTCTTCGCGATTGAAACTTCTCCACTTACAAGAATGTAAATATCCCTGTCCTGCCCTCCCTCTTCGAAAATAATGTCACCGTCGGAGTATTTTTCAATTCTGGAAATTGTTTCCAGTTCGTTAAGTTCTCTTTCCCCAAGTGCGGCAAAAAGTTTTATATTTCTAATCTCTTTGCCAGACATCAGAATTTCCTTATTTTTTTCTCCGTGGATGGAGCGTTTTCGCTCGCACGGGAAGTTCTGAGTTTTATTTTCAGGTCGTTCGGATTATTGCTGATTCTGAAGGCTTCATCCTCCGTTATCACATCATCCCGAACCATCCTGAAAAGAGACTGATTCAGCGTGCACATATTGTAAAACGTCGCCGATTCCGCGATATACTGCTGGATTCTGTCCGCCTGATTCTCCTCGATAGCCTTCGATATCGTAGGCGTGTTTATCATTATTTCGAATGCAGCGACGCGGCCCGTCCCGTCTTTTTTCTCGCAGAGCCTCTGCGAAACGATCGCCACAAGAACAAGAGCAAGTTGATGGCGCGCAAAATTCTGGGCTTCAGCGGGAAACACATCGACAATCCTCTCGATTGTCTGCTTCGCGTCGTTTGTGTGAAGAGTGGAAAAGACAAGATGTCCCGTCTCCGCAGCCGCAATCGCGATTGAAATAGATTCTATCCCGCGCATTTCCCCTATCAGGATACAGTCGGGGTCCTGTCTCAGGGCGCGGCGCAGGGAATCGCTCCAGGAGAAAGTGTCCATCCCTATCTCGCGCTGGTTTATTATCGCCTTTTTGTCCTGGTGAACGAATTCTATCGGGTCTTCCACCGTGATTATGTTGAGCGGCTGGGTTTCGTTCAGTTCGTCTATCAGCGCGGCAAGCGTGGTCGATTTTCCAGAACCCGTAGGTCCTACGACAAGAATCAGACCCTGTTTCCTTTTTACAATATTTTTCAAAACGGCTGGAAGCCCCAGTTCGTCTATCGATGGAATTTTGCTCGGAATCAGGCGGAAAACCCCGCCGGGAAAACCTTTCTGAAAAAAAAGATTTCCGCGAAACCTGCCGGTTCCGGCAACATCCACAGCGAAATCGTATTCCTTCTTTTCAAGAAACCGCGAAAATTTTTCCTCGCCGAGAATTTCCCTGAAAATCTCCGTAATCTCGCCGGGCGTAAGCGGGACGCCTTCCGTTCTTTCCAACTTTCCGTTGACGCGAAAAACGGGCGGCTGACCAACTTTCAGGTGGAGGTCGCTTCCGCCTCTGGCGGCAAGCGCTTTCATAAAATCATACAGTTTCATACTTTTATTTTTTGGGTTATCTTTTTATTTGCGATTTACCGCACATTATTTTTCTTAAAAAAATAGGTCAAAACGGTTTCCGCGAGCCGAATCCTGACGATCCGCCTCTGCCTGCCGACGACGACGGGGAACTCCCTATAAGCTGGGCGAGAACTTCGGGCTTGTTCGCCTTCATCATCGCCAGTTCCTTCGTTATTTTTCCCGCTTTGACGAGATTCGCGAGAGATTTGTCCATCGAAATCATTCCGTATTTGGCTCCCGTATCGAGGGCGCTGTAAATGAGGTGGGTTTTCCCCTCTCTGATGAGATTGCTCACCGCAGGAGTCACAATGAGAATTTCGCGGGAGGCGACTCTGCCAGAGCCGTCCGCCGTCGGAAGAAGCTGCTGCGTTATGACTGCCTTGAGAGTCACGGAAAGTTGCATTCTCACCTGCTGCTGTTGATACGGCGGAAATACATCTATGATTCTGTCAACGGTCTGGGGGGCGTCTGTCGTGTGGAGAGTGGCAAAAACAAGGTGTCCTGTCTCCGCTATTGTCAGCGCAGCGGAAATCGTCTCGAGGTCTCTCATTTCCCCGACGAGAACAATATCGGGGTCTTCCCGCAGAGCGCTTCGCAAAGCATTGGTGAAACTTCTTGTGGAACCGCCGAGTTCCCTCTGCGTAAAAACGCACCCCTTCGATTCGTAAACATATTCGATGGGGTCTTCTATCGTGAGAACATGCTCTTTTCTCGTTTTGTTTATCTGCTCGAGCATGCAGGCGAGCGTCGTGGATTTGCCCGACCCTGTCGGACCTGTGACAAGAACCATTCCGCGCGGATATTTTGTGCACTCCATCATCGCGGGAGTAAAAGCCAGTTGTTCGGGTTCAGGAATTTTCGAGGAGATAACTCTCAAAACCGCGCCGACGCCGTCTTTCTGCATCAAAACATTCACTCTGAACCGGCTGACATCCTTTATCTGAAAAGAGCAATCCAGTTCGAAATTTTCTTCAAAGTGCCGTTTCTGTTCGTCGTAAAGAATGCTGTATATCAGATTCTTCGTGTCTTCTCCCGTCAGGACGGTGTCTCTGTATTCGGGCAGAGGAACGAGTTCGCCGTGTTTTCTCACAATTATCGGTTTTTCGGGAACAATGTGAATATCAGAAACACCCAGTCTGACAGCGGCTGTCAAAACATCTATCATATCCATAAAACTTCCTCCCAATTGGAAAATTCTACCTAAAAAAAACTAACCTGGCAAATCCAGAACTTCGTATTCGAGCGTGTCAGTGTCAAGAACCGCTATCCTTTGTATGCCGAGAAGCCACCCGCCCGCTTCGCCGGGATTGATAATCAGGGTCGAACCCGATTTCCTTATGTCCGTGCGGTGGGTGTGCCCATATATGACGACATCATACGCGCCAAGGGATGCGATTTCGTCCACGAAATCCGGATAATGATTCATAAAAATTTTTATTCCACCGACTGAGCCGCTGTAAAAATCGTAAAATTCGGCAAAACCGGAAAATTTTTCCCTCAGATATTTCCTCTCGCCGTCGTTGTTGCCGAAGACGCACGTCATAGGGCAGTTCAGTTTTTTGAATTCCTTGTGCGTAATAGGCGAGATGATATCTCCTGCGTGAAAGACGCGCTCAACCGCGCGCGAATTGAAAATTTCCACGGCTTTTCTGATAGCGTTCATATTCTCGTGCGTGTCCGCGATTATTCCGATTAGCATTTGTCTTTCCAGTTTTTCGTCAGAAAGGTCTTTGCCGCTTCATACGATTTTTTAAGAACTTTATCAGGGTCGTCAAAACGCGCGCCTCCAAGGACTTCGAGCATAAAAACCCCGTCGAAATCCGATTCAGAAAGAGCGGAAACGAATTTTGCCCAGTCTATTTTTCCGTCGCCGGGCGGAAGATGCGCCGAAAAATTGCCCGCGTTGTCGGAAACATGAAGCGTAAAAAGCCGCGAAGAAACTTTTTTCAGAAAAGAAGCAGGACTTTCTATCAAGTTGGCATGCCCGGTGTCAAGGCATACCCCGACGAAATCCTCTGGAAAATCGGCGATAATTCGCATTAAATCCTCCGCATATCCGCCGAGCAGATGAGGCGCGGGATTTTCGCAGGCTATTTTTACTTTCCGCAAAATGGCGTTTTCCGCAATGGCATTCAGGCTTTTCTTAATCTGTCCGATTTTCTTTTTAACGAATTCCATATTTGTGAGAGGAAACGACTTTACGCTTGGATGAATCACAACAAACTTCGCCTTCAGAAGTTCGCACAAAGCGACAGTTTTTTTTATCTCGCTGACGGCAATGCTTCTCTGCATCTCGTCCAGAGATGAAATATCGAGATTTTCGCTGAACGGCGCATTTATCGAATGGACCCCGAGATTGAGGATCAGAAGCCGGCTTTTGATTCTTTCGACTTCTTCCATATCATTGTAGTCG
>JAGHAK010000046.1 GCA_021161565.1 Elusimicrobiota bacterium
TTGCTTATATTGCCCGTTACAATGCTACGAAAATCAGATCCCAGAGAGGATTGCTCTGCTCATTTCTGTACGCTACTCCTCTTTTTTTACGCCCAAAATAGGACATTACTTATGCTACGCTCAATAATCAGGATTATATCGGAATTTACGCAGGTACTGGTAAGACAGTGATTTTTTCTGAGGATTTTGAAAGTTCTCTGGGGGCGGAATGGTCCACCTATCGCAGTAATTACTCCTACGGAAGGAATGAACGGACTTTTTATTCTGCTAATTCAGGAAATTACAGTTGGAGAATGGATGTGACCTCAGACCGCAATTATAATTTGAACGAGTTGATATTGTTGTATCCGAATACGAGCGGTTATAGTTCCCTCTCTTTAAGTTTCGCTACTATAGAATATAATGATGAACAAGAAATTATGTCATCCTCTTTTACCGGCCACGAAAATTCAGATGGCATAGCCGTAAGTAACGACGGAACGAATTGGTATAAGTTATGGCAATACCCAAGCGATGTCAGCAGTTGGACGGAATATGGGCCGTTGGATATTGGCAGTGTAATCTCAGTATCGGGTGATGTGTATATCAAGTTTCAGCAATATGATAATTATGTGATAGATTCAGACGGTATACTTTGGGATGATATTGAAATTAGTATTCCCGCAGCAGTTAATAATATACTCATCAGCGGCTATATTTGTGATTCTTTGTCAAACGGGATAAGCGGAGTGACTGTGGATTTAAGTGGATATAAAACTGCCAGTTATACAACTTCAAGCAGCGGTTATTATGAATTTGTTGTTTCCAAAGGAAATTCTTATACGGTAACGCCTTCAAAATCCGATTTTGTTTTTATGCCATTAAACAAGAATTACTCTCTTCTTTCTTCCAATCAAAGTAGTCAAAATTTTACCGGCTATGAAATAACAATGCAGGATGGTAAAGTAGCGGAAATAAGAGGTGGAGAAAAAGGATATATTAAGAAAGACGAGTCGGCGTCAATTATCTTAAAGCCCGCAGTTTCTGGAACGGTAAAGATTAAAATTTACAATCTGAAAGGGCAGATTGTCTGGGATAAAGCGGAAAATGTTTCAGCCGGAGTTCAGGATGTAGTTTCATGGGCTTGTAAAAATACTTCAAACAAAGCTGTGGCTTCGGGAATTTACATTGTTCACATAAAAGGCTGCGGAATTGATGTGAAGAAAAAAATTGCTGTGGTGAAATAAAGAGTGCGAATAATCAAATGTTCACGAGGAGGCAGAAAGTGAAAAAGATTTTTATTGTGTTGAGTATTTTTTTTATTTTTACTCAGGTTCACGCGGGAGATGAAGGGACGGCAGGCGCTGTAATAATGTCACAGACACCCGGGGCGAGATCTTCCGGGATGGCGGATGCGTATACTGCCTCGCGAGGCGATGTTTCCTGCATTTATTATAATCCTGCGGCGCTGGCGACTCTGAAAGGGGCGCAGTCAACTTTTGCGTATCAAACGGGCATAGCCGATGACAGTTTCGGTGTTATTAATTTTGGTTTTCCAAAGACCAAAAGCGCATTTGCCGGAAGTCTTGTTTATTACAACGCAGGCGATATTGAGTTAATTGATATTTCAGGCAATTCAAAAACGGTCAAAGCCCAGCAGGATTATCTCACATCACTTTCTTACGGTCGGAACCTTTTCGAAAATTTTTCAGTCGGGATAAGCGGGAAATTTCTTCGGTCAACGCTGGTTGAGGATTTTTCAGCCACGGTTTTTTGCGCTGATTTCGGAGGACTTTACAGCAGGAATAATTTTTCGCTTGGCGTATCCGCTCAAAATATCGGAAGTGACTTAAAATATCAAAACGAAGGAGACCCTCTGCCGCAAAATATCAGAACGGGCGTTTCTTACAGGGCAAATAATTTAATTATGGGTTTTGACATTGTGAAACCCAATGACGGAGATATTAAGAAAAATCTCGGGATGGAATTTCTGATTGGTAAAGCATTTGCTTTACGGGCAGGATATAAAGCCGGTTATGATCTGGGTTCGCTGACTTTTGGTTTCGGAGTTAAGTTGAAAAGGCTCAACATCGATTATGCAATGGCGGCAATGGATGAAATGGATACGGTTCAGAGAGTTTCTCTGGTCGCGCATTTTGGAGAAGAAAAAGAGGAAGTGGCAAAGAAAGAGAAAGCCCGTAAAGTCCGTAAAGAAAAAGTCGCGGCGAAGAAATCGAAGAAAGCGCAGAAAATCAGTCAGACAATTGCCGTGGGTAATTTTGTAAATATCAGCAAAGACGAAAAGTCGGAGTGGCTGAGAGTGGGAATTCCGGAAATGGCGTGCACAACGCTTTCGCAAATCGGGGGAATAAAAATCGTTGACAGGGCGCGGCTTGCCGAGGTGCTGGAAGAGCAAAAACTCGGGATGCTCGGTATAATTTCGGAGGAGTCGGCCCCGCAGATTGGGAAAATGCTGGGCGCCACGGCGATAATCATCGGAAGTTACCGTCTTTCGGGGAATGACTTGCTTATTAATGCCCGTCTCATAAAGACGGAAACGGCGGAAATTCTGCGCGCCGAAACGGGGAAAGGAAATGTTAAAAAAATCGATGAAATTGTAGAGAAAATTGTTTTAAGAATGGCAGGCGTCATAGGACAAAAAGTCAGCGCGAGAGAAAGGAAACAAATCCGGAATCAGGCGAAAATGATGTTAAGCAATTTGGAGGAGCTGAGTAAGGGAGAAGTGCTTTATCAGGCGGGTAATATTACCGAAGCCCGAAAGTATTATAAGCAGGCGCTCAAGAAAAACCCCGATGAGGCGACTCTTCAAAAGATAAAAGACATTGACCTGAAAATGGGAGCAGTCGCGGTGTTGAAATTCAACAATAACTCCGATGCTAAATATAATTATCTAAGCGATGGCATTCTTGAAACACTGACGGATTCTTTGACGAAGGGGACAGGCCTTTGTTTTGTCGAAAGAGCGAATCTTGAAAAAGCGATTGAGGAGCAGAGATTGGGAATGACCGGGATTGTGGATGCAAAAACGGCTCCGAAAGTGGGAAAAATCGCAGGAGCAAAATATCTTTTAACAGGAAGTTATAAAGTAACGGGAAAGACACTGAAAATATTTTCTCAGGTGATTAACAGTAGTAACGGTTCCGTGGTGTTAAAATCTATAGAAACAGGCAATGTCGGAAACTCAAAAGAAGTCGTTGAAAAATTAGCGGGGGAAATTGCATCCGGGCTTCTGAAAGCAAAGCAAAAAGAGAGAGATGAACAGGCAATACAGGAAACAAGAGAAAAACTAAAATCGGGCAAGCAGAACAGAATTCAATTAAACATTAGCGAATCGGTGATCAGTTTTGGTCTCGGTTCTGCTAAAATTACCGATAGGAGTTATGCCGGCCTCGACAAAATAGTAACCTTGCTGAAGAGTTTTCCCGATTACAGAGTAATAATTGCCGGGCACACGGATAACACCGGGGAAGCGGAATACAATCAGAAACTTTCGGAAAACAGAGCCGCCAGCGTGATGAAGTATTTGATCAAGCACGGAATTCCCAGGAGCAGATTGAGCAGTTTGGGATACGGAGAAAGCAAACCGATTTCTCCCAATGACACAGAAGAAGGTAGAAGAAAAAACCGCCGTGTTGAATTTCTCCTGTTGAGGTAAAAAGGGACAAAGAAGGCGCTTTCAAAAGTGGGCGAATGTGGAAAAAATCAAGACCCGATAATGCCACGAAAAAATTTCTCTATCTTATTCAGGATGAAAGTTTAACAACAAAAGAATTTCTCTTTGACGTTTGTAAATCCATTATTCAGGAAAGAAAAAAGAAATACCTTATAAAAAAA
>JAGHAK010000057.1 GCA_021161565.1 Elusimicrobiota bacterium
AGCGAGCGAGTCCGCTTGCGAGAGCGTCCCTGACGGCAAGATTGCGAGTGATGAAATGATGAAAGATGAAAAATGAAAAAAATAGAAGGTAGTTGGAAGTCGGAAGTCAGAAGATTTATTTCTCTGATTACTGATTCCTTGTTACTGATTACTGGTTTCTGGTTTCTGATTACTCTTTTCTGTCTGTCGCTTGCCGGCTCCGCAAGTGCTGTTTTCAAATCGGGAATTCCCGCCTCATCGAAAATAAAAGCGGTCTATCTCCGCGGAAAGTCGCCGGATGTTTTGAAGAATAGCGAATTTTATAACTGGGCTGCTTCATCTATGTCTTTTAACGGCAATTTCTGGCGGACTCAGGTAAATTTGACTCCAGGCAACACCTTTTACTACAAATACTGCCTTGAATATGAAACCGCATCTGGAACTGTCACTATATGGGAGCAGTCGCAGAAATATCACACGATTTATGTCACTTACAACAACACCGCTTTTCTCGATGGAGATTTTGAAAACGAAATTCCCGTCACATCGATTTTCGACAACTGGGCCGGGGCGCCTCTGCCACCCGATGGAATTTCGGTCGAGGTTTCTTCGGGAAGGGCGAAAATTTCTTGGACGGTTCCCCATTTCGGCGGCAGAGACATTCTCGATTTGAACGGTTTCCTGATTTATCTTTCCACTACTGACGGGAAAAACTGGACGAATTGCAATGACACAAATGCCCTGATTCGGTCTTCCGAAACGAGCGCGGAATTTGTGAATCTTACGAATAATGTCACATACTGGCTTAAAATGCGATCGGTGGACAAATATGAATACGGGACTGTCGATATAAATTCCGATTATTATCCTGATGCCGTTTTCAACAGGAGATTTCCGTGGTTTTATTCGCCTTCTCTTCCTTTCCGTCCCGACAGAATTGTCCTTTGCAAATTTTCTCTTCTCTATCCAGGAAATGAGAAAGTTTATCTTGAAATAGGCGGAGAGGAAATCAGGATGAAAAGAGAAGGGGATCGTTACGCCTGCTGGCGGACTCTTGTGGAGAAGGAAACGTACGAATATTCTTACAAAACCCAGAATTTGTCTGACCCCGCCGGTTTAAGAAGCGTGAAAATTCGAGACATTGACGGCGACGGCAAATTTTATGCGGAAGATGTGTGGGGTGTTGAAACAGTCAGAGGAATTCCGGATTCGATTATCGGGTGGAAAATCGTTTCGTCTTCCGCAAGCATCGATTTTCTGTGGAAAAAAAATCCCGTATATAATGGCAAAATCTCGGTGTTTTACTCGGAGAATTTGAGCAACTGGTTTGTTCTTGTTTCGACTTCGGCGGAAAATTTCTCGTGGCAGGGTTTCACCGCGGGAAAGAAATATTACTTCGCTATCGGAGATTTTTCGAGCCAGTCTGTTCCGTTCGAAATCGAAGCGGGCTCGAGTTGTCTCGTAAAAGTTCCTTCATCTTTCTCTATATCGGGTTTAATCGACCAGAATCTCACAGCTTCCGATTACAAAAGCGCTTTGAAAGTCGTCTGTTCCGTGCCACAGGAAAAGTCAGGTAAGTTTGCGAGCAGTTATCTTGTCATTTATTCGAGTTACAACATTTCCATTTCCACTGGCGACGCGCTCGACTGGGAAGACCTGGATTTTCTTATCAAGAATAAAGGGGTTCCCCCCGGCGGTGAAATAAAATTTTATTCGGATCTTCCCGCTTCCGCCGGCGAAATGAAAGCGTATTATATCCGCAATTTAAGCGTTTTCGGAAGTTACTCGAATGTTTTTTGTTCTCTTCCCGATGTTTTTGTCACGCCCGCGGAAATTTCGCGTAAAACCGGCGGCGTTTTTTCGAGGGATAAAATGTCGGTTGCGTTTGCAAAGTATTCTTTGCCCGTAAAGAGAGCGTATCTTACAGTGTATAAATGGCCGGAAATCGAAATCTCGCGCAAATTCGAAACGCTTAAGAACAAGATAGAAAACGCGAACGCGCGCTCATCGCAAATTTCCTATCAGAGTTTTATTTCGACGGAAACGATTTTTTTGATAAATTTGAAAAAGACCAATGGCGCTCCCGTCGGAAAAAATTTTAAATCCGAAGTGAAAGCGACAATTCCCTATCCCGCTTCGGCTTCGGCGGAAACCCTCGCGCCTTTTTATCTTGACGAGGAAAACGGATTCTGGGCTCTGGCAAAAATTTCTCCGGAGTTTGTGCCTCCTGTGATAAATTCATCCAGTCGGACAGCGACTTTTCCCGTGAGTCATTTTTCTGTTTACTGTCTGATGAAGACGCAGGGGGAGAAAGACCTTTCCAGTGCCGCTGTATATCCGAATCCGTATAAACCCTACGACGGAAAATGGGAGACGGGACATTCGGATGGGGATGCCTGGTCGGGGATACATTTTACGCGCCTGACTTCGCAGACGAAAATAAAAATATACACGATTGATGGAATTCCCGTGCGCAGCAGGTTGAATTCGACAGGAAACGGCGAATGTTACTGGGACGCGAAAAACGACGACGGCAGATTCGTCGCCTCGGGGCTTTACATTTATGTCGCGGAGGACCCGAACGCTTTGGGCGTGAAGAAAGTCGTCGGAAAAATCGCGATTGTGAGATGAAAAAAAATGTAGCGGGCGAATTACCATTCGCCGAAAGGTTGAAAAGTGAAAAAGTGAAAAGTAGAAAAGGTAAAAGAACCCCCTACTTAATCTCCCCCCTAAAAGGGGGGAGAAAGAGAGGGGGGATTTTCCCTTATCAACTTATCAACTTGTTAACTTATTAACTTGTCACTTTATCATTTTGAATTTTGCCTGCCCGCCGATTTTTGCACATGTTTTCGGCAGGCGGGCGATTTGAATTTAAAAATTTTTATGGTAAAATTTCAGTAATACTTTTTTGTCCTTTACTATGGTATTAGAATTTTTTAAAATACCAAATAAACTAAAGTATGGGGGCAGATATGATAAAAATCGTTGACAATGAGGACAGTCTCAGGGCGAGAATAAAAGTTGTCGGCGTCGGCGGCGGCGGCTGCAACGCGATAAACAGAATGATTCTTTCCGATATCAAGGGAGTCGAGTTTATCGCGGCAAACACCGACGCGCAGGCGCTGAATCATTCCCTTGCAACTTACAGAATACAGCTCGGCGAGGAATGCACGAAGGGTCTTGGCGCTGGAGGGAATCCCGAAAAGGGCCGCGAGGCCGCCGAGGAATCCAGAAAGACAATAGAGAAGGCGCTCGAAGGCGCAGATATGGTTTTTGTTACCGTGGGAATGGGTGGTGGCACCGGCACGGGGGCGTCTCCTGTTTTTTCCCAGATTGCCAAGGAAAAGGGCATTTTGACGGTTGTCGTGGCGACCAAGCCCTTTATATTCGAAGGGCCTGTGAGAATGAAGCAGGCGGAGTCGGGTTTGAAGGATGTCGAGGGTAACGCCGACACGATTCTGGTGATACCCAACCAGCGCCTACTTCAGGTTATAGAAAAAAACACGCTGGCAGAGAAAGCGTTTGACAGAGTTGACGATGTTTTGCGTCAGGCGGTTCAGGCGATAACGGACATAATAACTTCGGAAGCGACGATAAATGTCGATTTTGCCGATGTGAAAGCGATAATGAAGGACGCGGGCAAGGCGTTGATGGGTATTGGCGAAGGCCGGGGCGAAAACAGAGCGGTTGATGCGATAAGGCAGGCGATAAACAGTCCTCTTCTTGAAGATGTTTCCGTAAACGGCGCGCGAGGTCTTCTTGTGAATATCACAGGCAATCCGAAAAATCTCACGATGTTCGAGGTTTCGACCGCGATGGAACTCGTCCACAAGGAAGTTTCCAAAGATGTCAATGTTTTCTTCGGACAGACTTTTGACGAAAGCATGGAGGATAAACTGAAGGTCACGGTTATAGCCACGAATTTCGAAAAAGGGAAACACCCGAAAAGCGAAATGGAACCGACTTTTTATACGCGGTACGATGGACAGGAAGGGCCGGAGTCGGAAGAAGATATAAATGTGCCTCCGAGTTTGAGAAAAAAATAAAGGTGGATTTTAACGCTCTTTTCAGACGGATGACGGAAGCGAACGCTTCCGACCTTCATTTGAGAGCAGGGCTTCCTCCTGTTTTCCGGTTGAACAAGCAACTAACAAGGATTGATGAGCCGCCATTACGAGCTGATGAAATCGGGAATTTTGTTTTTGAAATTCTCGATGGGAAAAAAAAGGAAGAACTTTCACGGAAACTTCAGTGCGATTTTTCGTATTCGCTGCCTGGTGTCGGAAGGTTCAGGGGGACCGCTTTTTATCAGAGGGGTTCCATTTCAGCGGTTTTCAGGGCAATTCCGGAAGCCCCCTCGAGTTTCGATGAATTGAATCTTCCCGAGGCTCTTTCCAGAATTTGCGAATTCAGAAACGGAATTGTTCTTGTGACAGGACCGGCTGGTTCCGGAAAATCCACGACTCTCGCCGCGATGATAAATCACATAAACGAAACCCGAGCCGCGCACATCGTGACGCTTGAGGACCCGATTGAATATTTTTTCAACGACAAAAAATCTATTATAACGCAGAGGGAACTGGGAGTGGATATGGTCAGTTATCCCGAAGCCCTGAAAAATATCGTCAGAGAGGACCCCGATGTGATTCTCATAGGCGAAATGAGGGACATCGACACGATTGCTGCGGGAATATCCGCCGCCGAACTTGGCAATCTTGTTTTCAGCACAGTTCACACAATCGATGCTTTCCAGACGGTTTCAAGAATTATCGATTTTTTCCCGGTATCCCATCAGAATCAGGTCAGGCTTCAGATTGCCGAGATTTTGAGAGCGATAATTTCTATGCGCCTTATGAAAACAAAAGACGGGAAATCGCTTGTGCCTGTCTGCGAAATTCTGGTTAATACGGAACTTGTCAAAAAAAACATTGCGGAAAACAACATTTCCCAGATTTACGATGTGATGAGCAAAGGGTCTTATTACGGCATGCAGACATTCAATCAGGCGCTGGCCGAACTGTGCCGTAGGGAAATGATTTCCGAAGAAGACGCTCTTAAGGTTTCCACAAATCCCGAGGAGTTTATGCTTTTTGTGAGGGGAATTGACACGAGTTCCGGCGCGACAGGACTATGAAAATCAAAAATCAAAATTCAAAATTCAAAAAGAAAATCCGAGTTTAAATGTCAAAAATTGACGAACTGAAGTTTCTGGATTTTTCGAAAAATCTCGGCTCCGGCGTTCGCGGCGTTTTTTCTCTTGCCCGTTCGGGAGATATGAAAGACGATTTAACCAGGCAGGATTTTGTTAAAACGGTGTTCAGAGGCGGGAAAATCATTTTTGGAGAGCAAATTCATCACACAAACATAGCGCTCGTCGATTATCAGACGAATCCTCCCGTCGAGGCGACGGACGGAATTTTCACAAAGGACGAAAATGTCGTGCTCGCGGTTTTCACGGCGGACTGCATTCCCGTTTTTATTTACGATGCCGTGAACCATTTTTGCGGGCTGATACACGCCGGCTGGCGCGGCATTTCGAAAAATATAATTGTAGCAGCGATGGATTTTATGGAGAAGGAACTTTCAGCGCAGCTCACCGCCGTCAGAGTCGTGATAGGGCCGGGCATCTGTGTGAGGGAATTCGAAATTTCCGCGGAAATTTCCTGCGTTTTTCCGGACATTTATGTGAAAAGGAAAAAAGGGAAAAGTTTCGTCGATTTGAAAAAACTTGTGAAAACGCAACTTGTTTCCGCCGGAGTGAAAGCGTCTGCTATTTACGATTGCGGGATTTGTTCCGTGGAGGAAAAAAATATTTTTTCCCACAGACGGGATAAAACATCTCTCCGCAACGCCGCTTTTATAAAACTGCTGTAAATAAAAGGTTTTTTTTTCGGAGATTTCATAGTATAATAATAGAGGGAAGAATAATGGGAAAAGAAGGCAGTAAAAAGGGTTTTACCTATATTGAGATTATCCTTGCCATAGCGATTATAGCGTATGTTTCACTTGGTTTTACCCAGACGCTGCTTAACAATATAAAATCCGCCAAAACTTTCGAATATAAAACTCTGGCTTACAACAAGGTCGTCAACTGGATAGAAAATAACCGCGACAATTATGATTCTCTTACGCCGCTTGCCAGCTGGGAGGTGGCGGAAACGGGGACGCTGGTCTCCGGCGGGCCGTCATACACTCTGAAAAAGAAAATAACGTTGTCGAGTCTCGGCGAAAAGGGACAGTACAAAAAAATCGAAGTGAAAATAAACTGGACGGAACGCGGCGGAGAAAAAGAGGTTTACTTTGCCACGTTGAAGGCTAAATATGATTAAAAGAAACCAGAAAAGAAAAAGAGGGGCTTCTCTTGTATTTTCCCTCTTTCTGATGTGTTTTTTGACACTCATTTCTTTCTCGCTGGTGAAACTTGTAAATTACGAGTCCAAGAACACGCTGAAACAGGAGTTGTCTCAGCAGGCGTTGTATGCCGCCGAGGCTGGAGTTGAGAGGAAGATAGCGGAACTGAAAGAAGAAGATACTTCTGACATCGCTCTGACAAATTTTGTCGGGTCGCAGTATGAAGTCGATGTTGTTTCTCTCGGAAACGACAGATATAAGATTGAATCCACGGGTTATGACCCCACAAAAGCGGATGTGAAGGAAAAAAGAAAAATTTCAGTTGTCGTTTATTTTTCTCCAGCGACTCCGGAGCACGCTCTCGCTCTGGGCGGGCAGTCTGAGATTAATTCAAACATAACAATTTATGGAACGATAAAATCAAATGACAGAATTATTATTGGTTCGAATGTTACAATAACAGAGAGCGAACCTGGCAAGGGGGATGCTTCGATTTATACCTCTTACGACGGTGGGGTAGTCCCTGCAATTGACATTGGGGGCAATTTTCATGTTTCCGTTTCAGGGCAATATATAAAAAGCAGATACAATTCGGGCCTTGCTCCTGATGAGCATGCCCCGAAATCAAGCGATGACACAAGTCAGATTTATGATGAGGACAACATCTGGGAGAAATATAATGTCACAATTGTCGAAAACGACAATTCTTCCGATACTGACCCTGTTACGATTCCGTCTGTTGATATAGGCCAGTTGGCTTCGAATGCCGATTATACAGTCACGCCGTCAAATTACACGACAATTCCTGAATTGAGTGACTGGACATGGGATGCGAGCGATAATGTTTTTGAATTAAAATCAAATGAAACATGGGACCCAAATGGAAAAACGTTCAATTTTACAGAAGGAATTGTTATTGAATCCAACATTACAGTCACAGGAGAAGGAACAGTAATTGTTTCATCAGGTTCAGCAAAGTATGGAATTGAGCTGAATAGTAATATAGACGGAACTTATGACGGATATGCGAGATTGAATCTGATTGTTTCCGGCGGCGATTGGGAGGAGGAAGATATCAGGATAAACTCAAATATAGCTATATGGGGATATATTTATGGATCATCAAGTTCGACAATTAACTCAAATGTCAACATAAAAGGAATTTTAGAGGTGGGAGATGAAAGCGAAATAAAATCCAATATTACAATCACTCACGATGATGACATTCCTCTTGATTTGCCCTGGACAGAAGGTTCTGCGGGTGAAGTGCAAGTCGTTTCATGGCAGGAGATAAAACCTGATTGATTTTGTGAACAGAAAAAAAACTTTTCACTTTTCGCCTTTCTCTTTTCACCTTTCACTTTTCGCCTTTCTCTTTTCATTTTTCTCTGTTCGTTCCTTGTCTTTTGCCTCTTTCACAGACACAGGTCTATCTTTCAAAAAGTTTTATCAGGGCGGAATTGTCTGGGGCGATTTTACGCAAAACGGTTATTACGATATAATCGTTTTTGGAACGACTCCTTCAGGAAACAGTATAACGATTTATAAAAATCAAAACGGCACAATAGACAACAACACTCCTCTTGGTCTTGGTGTATCTCCGCAGGTTAGAAACGGTGATATTGCCGCGGGGGATTTTAACGGCGACGGAGTTCTGGATTTTGCTCTGACAGGCTGGAACGGTTTGCTCGGAATTTATAAGGGCACGGGCAAAGAGACTTCTCCATTTTCGCTGGAATATTCGGGTTCGGCGTTTCAGTATTCGTCTCTCGCCTGGGTCGACATTGACGCTGACGGCGACCTTGACCTTATTGTTTCGGGGCACATTGCCGGCACGGGGTATCTAAAAACCGTTTGCGTCTATAACAATGGAATTTCCGGCTTTAGCGAGGAAACTCTGCCTATTCCGGGTTTCCAGAATGGAGACATAGCGTTTTGCGATTACAATCAGGACGGCTGGGCTGATATGGCTATCACAGGTGACACGAGTTTATCCGCTTCCTCTCCGACGGTAAGATCTGTTGTCTATAAAAATTTAGGATACGGAGAATTCGAAGAAACGGTTTTTATATCTACTGCTTTGCAGAACGGGTCTTTTGCGTGGTTTGACTATGACGCCGATGGAGATATGGATTTGTTTTTGACCGGCTATGAAAAATTTGCCACACCCGAAGAGAGGGTTTTTATTTTCAGAAACAAGGGTTCTGCGTCAAATTACGATTTGGAATTCCACACATGGCTTGTGGGAGTCAACAACGGGCAAATAGCCGCAGGCGATGTCGACAACGACGGCGACGGAGATTTTTTTGTCGTGGGCGGCAGCACGGGCGAAGCGTCGGCAATGCTTTATACTTACGATAAAACGGGTGGCAAATTTGTTCTGTCTGAGGAATTGAGCCCTCTCGGCAGGGGAGGAAAAGCCGCTTTTGCCGATTATGACGCCGACGGGGATTTGGATTTGTTTTACTGCGGGCAGGATACCGTCACGACGCAGGGGCAGTGTTTTCTTTACAGAAATGATGTTTCTTCGAATACCCCGCCGGGTATACCCACGGGGCTTAATGCGACTGTATCCGCAGGGTATCTCGTTCTTACTTGGAATGCCCCGTCCGATAACGAGACGCCTTCCGCCTCATTAAACTATTCCCTTCGCATCGGCACCGTGAGTTTCTCGTCAAACACTGTTTCAGGTTGCGTGGCTTCCCCTTTTCTCGGATACAATACACCCTGTAAAATAGATGGCTCTCCAGGAACAATTCTGGCAGGCATTGAGGAAGGCGTGACTTATTTCTGGTCAGTGAGATCCATTGATTCCGGTTTTGAAACGAGTGGATGGTCGGATGAAAAAGTTATTTTCGTAAAAGGCGTTCCGCCCTGCGCCATTTCGAATTTGACGGCTTTGCCTGGTGATATCGACGGAGAAATAAAACTTTGCTGGACAGCGCCGGGAAATGACGGGACCTTCGGAAAGTGCGTTTCCTATTCTGTCAAGTATTCTTCAACGAATACAATTTCAGATGAATCTGAATTTGTTTCAGCTGCAGAATATACGAATGATTGGAAGCCAAAGATTGGCGGATGGACAGAGGAAAGGTCCATAACAAGTTTAAGACCAGGAACAACTTTTTATTTTGGCGTAAAAGGAAGCGATGGGTTTAATTATGGCTCATGGTCGACAGCGGGGGTTAATACGATGAGATGGGCTCCTGCTCAGGATTTAATACCTTCTACGCCGACTTTTTCGGCAGACCCACTTTCTCCTGGCGACGGGTTTATTGATGTCGAATGGAATTTAAACACTGAAATAGACATTGATACTTATTTTCTGGAAATGTCCACTTATTCCGGCGGCGGCTTTTCTCTTGTTTTTTCCACAGCGCATCCCGGCAGGCAGGCGACAATAACGGGACTTACCAATTTTGTCACTTATTATTTCCGTCTTCGAGTTTCCGACTGGCGCAACCACAAAAGCGAATATTCCGCCGAAGCGAGCGCCTATCCTTATGACACGACTTCGCCTGCGAAGATTACAACTCTTTCTGCAAAAAGAGGGGCAGCAGGAAAAATTGAGCTTTCGTGGGTCGCCACTGGGGACTCTAATTATACGGGAGACATAACAAAAGGCGAATACAGAGTCGCTTTTGCCACTTATTCTATTGGTTCGGATACGATGACTTTTGCGAATAATTTGAAAATGGAATTTTCTACGAATACGAGTGTCGGAAATCGGGAAATGTTTACGGTGACGGGTTTGCGCCACGATACGACATATTATTTCCGAATTGCGCTTGCCGACGAAGTTCCCAACTGGTCGGAATCGTCGAATTTAACTTATGCCAAAACTGTTGACACCGTTCCTCCTGCGGGGATTACCTCTCTTGGCGGTGTTACGGGAACGGCCGCCGGCAGCGTCGCGCTAAACTGGGTAAGCCCCGGCGACAACGGTTGGGACGGCGCTCTGACAGGAAAATTCATAATAGATTACGATACTTTTACTAAGTTATGGAGCACGACCACTTGCAAAATTGAAATTTCAACCGGCAGTTTATTTCCTTTTACTAAAATTCAGCGCACGATTACTGGATTGATTGCAGGAGCAAGTTATTATTTCTGTATATGGTCGTGCGATGAGGAAGGAAATTTTTCATATCAGTCCAACATCAGCACGGTTCAGTCGCATCCGGACGAGAATCCGCCATCTTCAGCGATTGTTATTCCTGCCGATGAAGCATCCTACGGGAAATTGGATATCATTTCCGGCACATCCTCGGATGATTACGGAAGCGTCAGAAATGTGTGGATTTCGACTTCTGGTGTTTCCGGAAACTGGCTAAAAACTTCGGGCACCGAAAACTGGTTTTTTGACTGTTCGACATTTGTCTGGAATTCGGGAAGTTATTACACCATTTTGGCGAAAGCGGAGGATTCCTACGGCAATGTTTCGAGTTCCTTCACCGTCGGAGTTTCATCTGTCTCTTTTTATTTCGACAACCAGCCGCCATCCCAAATTACGGGGTTTTATGCTTCCACGGGTGCTCTCACAGGTTCGGTTAATCTGGGCTGGATTGCCCCTGCTGACGAACATTCCGTAGTAGAGAAGTATTTTATCAGATATTCCACATCTGCGGTCTTCTCTGTGTACTCTGAATTAGTTTCCACATTTGTTTCTTCCGCTGGAAATTCTGAAATTTTCTCTGTAACAGGTCTTTCCCCCGGAGTTACATATTACTTTAAAATTGCCTCGATTGATTCTGTGGATTTTTTTTGGTCAACATCCACTTTTTCCGATTCTGCGAGTTGTCTCGCAAGATACGGGCCGGATATCGCCACTTATTTTGTTATAAGCATCGCGACCACTGTCACAAAAGGCGTTCCTGCCGATTTTACCGTTTCCTGCTATAACCCTCACGAAAAGGCGACGCAATTTGCCGGAACAGTTTCGTTCGGCGGCTCAGACTGCGAGTTTTTTCCCGCTTCTTATTCTTTTATAACGGCGGATGCGGGAGAAAAGTCATTTTCGGATGGAGCGATTTTTGACAAAAATGGAATATACCGTTTTTATGTCGCTTACGGATCTGTTGTCAGTTCTTCCGTCGCGGTTGAAGTTTCGGATTTACCCGCCGTCTCTGTGGGTTCCTCAGGCGGAAAGATTTTTGTCGATGCTGGGCTTTATCTTTCGATTCCTTCTGGCGGGTTGAAACAGAGTGTGGATTTCACTATAAATGTTCTGACTCAGAATTCAGAAATTCCTGATTTTGGAGGAAGAATTCCTGTTTTTGCGATTGAAATATCACCTGATACGGTTTTTTCATCTGCTTCGACGCTTTCTTGCATTTATCTGGACAGGGACTCCGACGGATATGAGGATAAAACCGCTGTTTCTGAAACCGAATTGGGTCTTTTTTATTATGACGGAGTCAACTGGAGAATTATAGACGATAATGCGGATTCCGCGTCCAATGTTTTCGTTTCGAAGATTTCCGCAACAGGCAAGTTTGCGGTTTTCCTTAAAAACGGTTCGGAAATATCGGCGTCAACGATAAAGCCGAAGAGAAAAATAATAACTCCGTGGGATTTTTCAACCAATAATTGTATCGAATTCACAGGAGCGTCCGCGCCTTTTACGGTAAAAATTTTTTCGGCGACTGGCAAAAAGGTGTTTGAGGGCAGAAATTGTTATTCCTGGCCAGGCACGGACAGTTCGGGAAATATTGTTCCCGCAGGCGTTTATTTTTACAAATTCGAAGGCGCTGGCGGAAGTTTCAGCGGAGCGGTTGTGGTGGTAAAATGAAGAAATCGGGAGTTTTTTCATTTTTCTGCGTTCTGTTCTTTTATTCTTTTTCTGGCGCCTATTTTGAAAATATCCCGCTCGGTTTTAAGGCTTTTTCTTCCGGCGGGGGGTTCCTTTTCCGGAACCCGGCTTCATTCGGCGAAAAAAGAATCGATTTCGACTTTCAGAAGCCGTTTCAGGGAATAGACGAAAATTTTTCATCGCAGTTTTTGGGTGCGGGTTATCCTTTCGGGAAAATTTTTGTCGGTTTGAAGTTCAGGCAGTTTTTCTTTGACAGCGTTTATGCGGAAACGCTTGCTGAAATTTCGTCGGCGGGAAAAATGAAAAATTTCAATTTTGGGCTGAGACTAAAATCGTATAAAATAGCGATAAAGACGGATGAATACACGGCGGATGACACTTATCTTTCGAAAACTTCCGCAGGCGCGTATGATTTTGATTTCGGTTTTCTCAAAATTATCGGAAATGCGGAGTTTTCATTAATCGTTGCAAATGTTTTGGGTTCAGGGATTGGGATAAGAAGCGATGAGAAACTCAACAGGGCGATATCTGTGGGAGTCAGGAGAAAAGTCGGATTTTTCGGAAAGGAAAATGCCGCTTTTCTCGAAATTGTAAAAAATACCAAAGAAAATTATGAATCGTTTGACTATTATTTGGGCAATTTTTGCAGTGTTACGCGAAAGTTTAAGATTGGTTTTGCCCTTGGCAGATATTATTTTACGCCCTCTCTGGTCTTTGCGGACAAATTTTTCGCAAAATCGGTTTTTGAAGTGTCCGCGGGATATCGTTATCCGCACGGAACCGACCCTGATTTTGGTCAATTAGCCTTTGGGGTGGCAGTATTATGGAAATGAAATTGGGTTTGAAAGTCCGAAAAGGCGTGTCTCTCATAGAACTGGCTATCGTCATAGCCATCAGCGGCGTGTTGATTTTCGGAATTGTGAGGATTCTCAAAACTTCTTTCGATGTGTGGCTGTCTTCGCTTCATAACATAGACATCCAGCAGAAAGGTCGCACCGCGGTGGAGGAAATGACGAGATTTATCAGGCAGTCGTCCGTTCCGGTCACAGGCATAACTCCCGCCATCGGCGGAACAGCCACGGAAATTTCGTTTAAATATATTCAGGACACGGGAACGATAAAAGATATGAAATACTATTTCAATTCCGGCAATCTTTACAGGGTTATGAATGGG
>JAGHAK010000074.1 GCA_021161565.1 Elusimicrobiota bacterium
AGTATTCTGAAAATATATTGTCCCCCTACTTTTGGAGGTTATTTCAGGGATGTCACCGACGAGAAACCTTCTGAAAATGGCTCAAAAATCCCCTTTTTTACCCGATTCTCGTGGAACTTGGGTTTAATTTCCAGGGCAAATTTATTTTCAGAAACAGAATGTGGCAGAATAAAACAAACGCTGTTTCAAAAATTTTAAAAGAGATATTAAAGAGCCTTCTGCCTCATCGTCAACAATATGAATTTTTGTCTTACCGCGCGCAATTTATTCGCTGCCGATTTCAATCAGTTAAGCAGTTAACCAAAACGCGAAATCTGAAGAATATCATCCAGCATCTCGCGCAATTCCTTTTTTTTCAGCGGTTTGAACATAACGGCATCCGCTCCGGCGGCCATAATGAGCGAGTCTAAAACCTTGTCTCCCTGATGTGATTTTCTCGCGGGATTTTTCCCGCCGGATTTTTTCACAAAAACGCCAACATTGAAAGTTATTTTCCTCCCACTAAATTATACGCGAAAATCAGGTATAAAACAATGTGATATTGGTCACAGCGGGAAATTCACCATTTTTCATAGCGGACTATTTCATCCAAAGACTTCCGGGGCGACGACGGCGGCATGGAAGCAGGATATCCCAGAGCCAGCATTTCTACCACAATTATTTCTTTGGGAATGCCGAGTATTTTCTTAACTTTGTCCGGAGAAAAAGCGCCTATCCAGCAGGTTCCGAGGCCTAATTCCGCCGCCTGAAGCGTCATATGGTCAATAGATATTGCGCAGTCAATCGGATAGCATTTTTCCCCGCAACTCATAATGTGTCCGTCCGTTTCGGCGCAGCAGACAATCAAAACTGGCGCGGTGGCGAGAAAAGACTGATTCGCCGCCTGCGAAAGTTTTTCCCTTGTCGATTTGTCTGTGACGACGACATACCTCCATTCCTGCCTGTTGCTGGCAGAAGGGGCAAGCCGGCCGGCTTCGAGAACCCGCTTTAATATTCCAGGGGCAACCGGCTTATCGAGATAACTTCTCACGCTTCTTCTTTTCCTAATCGCTTCCGACACATCCATAAAAACCTCCCGTGTAAAATTTCAATTTTATCCCGTTTCTTCCTGTATATATCAGTATGACTTTCTCAGAATCTCTTTAAGCGGTCTGAAAACGGTGTAGACAGCCCCTTCCATAGCGTTTCTTATGTCGAACGATTCGTAATAATCGCTGTTTACCCAGAGAATTTCCCCTGTGCGGGTAGAAATAAGCCTCGCCGTTATGGCGACTTTCGCGTTGTAAAAAGATGTCTCGTAGCCGATTTTGCCGTCGGAACTGGTGTAGTAGATTCTTTCCTCTTTTTCCGGAACATATCTGTAAATTGAACCGTCGAGAATCGCGTCGGCGCCTGCGAGAGAACCTATCTGGGCATACATCTGCGGCGACTTTGGATTTCCCTGACTCACCAGTTTGTCGAAAACGGACGAATCTATAACATCAATTCCGTTTTCTATGAAGCACTTCGAAAAAAAATCGCGGACCGCGTCGCCGGCGGACTCGCTTCCTTCGGAACTTGCGAATCTGGCAATCGCGACTTTCCTGATGGTCGAATAATCAAAGTCCCTCTTGACAGCATATCTGCCGGCGCAGGACGAAAGAAACGCGAACGAAAGGAAAAAAAGGAATTTCTTCATCCGCCTTGTTCCTTCTTCGCCTTCTCTTTTATTATCCTGAGATGCTTTTCTATCTCTTTTCTTCTCTCTTTGTCTTTTTCTCTTTCCTTCGCCTTTCTGAAATACTCCATCGCCTTCGGGAAATTGCCTATTTCCTCGAAAATCATTCCCAAAAAAAATTTGGGAAGAGCCATTTTGGGATTAAGAGAAGACGCCTTCGAGAGATTCGCTATCGCCTCATTGTAATTTTTCTGATTTATCGAACATATCCCGATAGTGAGATACAAACTCCAGTCCTTGGGATTCTCCTTCAGCGCCTCTTTTGCGATTGTCTTCGCCTTTGTCCATTTTCCTTCTTTCATCAGTTGCGAAATCTCATCGGTCGCGAAAACATTCGCCGATAAAAAAAACAGCAGAACCATCAGCACCGGTTTCTTCACTTTATTCCTCCGAATTCTTTTATTCGCGCGGCTGTTAAGCCGAAAAATTTTCTGACCGCCCCGAGAATCCTCTCAGCCGCTCTTCCGTCGCCGTATGGATTCGCTCTTTTGATTCTACCAAATTTTATTTGTTCTTTCAAACATTTCCGCAATGCCCGCTCCAGTTTTGCCCCGTCAAGCCCGACAATCTTCACGAAACCCGCCGCAACCCCTTCAGGACGTTCCGTGACGCGCCTCATCAGGAGAACCCGCTTTCCGAAAACAACCGCTTCCTCCTGTATGCCTCCGGAATCGGTTACGACAAAATCGGCGCGGCGAAGAAGAGAAAGAAGTTCCAGATAATTAACTGGCGGAATCAATGCGATATTGCGGCATCCGCCGAAAATCTTCTCCGCGAGACTTTTCACAACGGGATTCGGGTGAACAGGATAAACGATTTTCAGATCCCCGTTTGCGGTCGCGAATTTTCTCAAAACGCGGAAGATTTTCTCCATCGGCGCGCCCCAGGCCTCCCGCCTGTGCATCGTCAGCAAAATAAAATTTTTCATCTCAATCCGGGAGATTTTGTTTTTCATCATCCCGATGGAATCGACGATGGTGTTGCCTGTCACAAGAATGCGGGAGGCGGCTATTCTCTCCGAAAGAAGATTTCTTTTTGCCGTCGGCGTCGGGGCAAAAAGCAAATCGCATATTCTGTCGGTCAAAACTCTGTTCATCTCCTCGGGATACGGCTCGTTTTTGACATTCGTTCTCAGCCCCGCCTCTATATGCCCTGAAGGTATGCCGTTATAAAAAGCGGCGAGCGCCGCTGCAAGAGTCGAGGTGGTATCCCCATGGACAAAAACGAACGAGGGCTTTTCGGCTTTATAAATCTCATCGAGTTTTCTGACCGCCTTTGCCGTTATCTGCGCGAGGGTCTGCCTTTCGGTCATAATATTGAGATTGTATTCCGGTCTCATCGAAAAAACTTTCAGCGCGTCGGCCAGCATTTTCGTGTGCTGTCCCGTAAGAACAAGTTTTACGGAAAAATTTCTTTCCTTTTTCAGAGCAAAATAAACAGGCGCCATTTTTATCGCCTCGGGGCGGGTGCCAAAAGTGAGAATTATTTTCTTTCCGGAAGAAAATTTCATTTGAAGGAAAAAACGGTTATCACAATGGCGACCACAGAAAGAAACATTGTCAGGTTATACATCAAAAGATCTATTTCCCTCGCCGTCCAGCCGCTTTTCAAAAGCCTGTGGTGAATGTGGTCGGAATCAGGCTCCATTATCGGCACCTGCGCTCTTTTGCGCCGGATAATCGCGAAAAAAACATCGAGCACGGGAAGCGCGACGACAATCACGGGAATTATGAGAGCAATCGCCGCGGTGAGTTTTAACATTCCCTGTATCGATATAATCCCGAGAAAAAAGCCGAGAAGAAGACTGCCTGAATCGCCGAGAAAAACGCCCGCCGGAGGAAAATTGAAATATAGAAAACCCACGCAGGCACCCGCCGCGAGAAGCGAAAAAATCGCCACAAAGCCGCCGCCAGTGAGCGCGCCGAAGTGCTGTTCGAGCAAAACCACGACCGAAAAAGCGATTGCGGAAATTCCCGCAACGCCGGAAGCGAGCCCGTCAATGCCATCTATCAGATTGATGATATTGGTAAACGCCAGAAGCCACACCGCTGTCACCAGTATCGCGGTGAGACGGGAAAAAGATAAATACTTCACAAACGGAACCGACACCCCTGCAATCTCGACTCCGTAAATAAGGGCTATCAGCACAGCCACCAGTTGAAACGCAAGTTTTGTCGTCGGAGACATTGGATTTCTGTCGTCAGCCATTCCTGTGGCAAGAATTATGGCGCTCGAAAGAAAAATACCCTTAACCGCCGAAAAATTTGCCGAAGCGAAATTCCTGACTTCCGAAGAGAAAAGCCAAAGTGCCGCGAAGCTGACCCAGACCGCGAACCAGATTCCGAGACCGCCCCACAGGGGAACGAGACGGGAATGGATTTTTCGCCTGTTCGGCCGATCGTAAACCTTGCGTTTTTCCGTGAAGGAAATTATATATGGCTCGAAAATAAGAAGAAAAAAAACGGGTAGAATAAACGCGAACAGATAAATCATTTGGTGCCGAAAATTCTGTCGCCTGCGTCGCCGAGCCCGGGGAGAATATAAGCGTGGTCGTTGAGCTGTCTGTCTATGACGGCTGTGTAAATTGGAACATCCGGATGGTGCCGGCGGACTTCGGCGATTCCTTCCGGACAGGATATTATCGAGAGAAATTTTATTTTTCTGGCGCCGTTTCTTTTAAGAAGTTCTATCGCCGCGCGGGCGGAATTGCCGGTGGCGAGCATCGGATCGACGATTATGTTCAGACGCTTGCCTATGTCAGGAGGGAGTTTGTGAAAATACTCTATCGCATTGAAAGTTTTCGGGTCCCTGAAAATTCCGATGTGTCCCACCTTAGCCATTGGCAGAAGTTTTTTAAGCCCTGCTGAAAGCCCAAGACCCGCCCTCAAAATGGGAATTATAGTGAGCATCTTTCCGGAAATAACAAAACCCGTAGTCGATTCCAGAGGCGTGGAAACCTTTATCCTTTTGAGTTTTATATCCTTCAGAAGTTCGTAACCCATCAGCATCGCCATCTCTTCGACCACAGCCCTGAAATCGCGCGAGCTCGTGTTTCTGTCCCGCAGAATCGTCAGTTTGTGCTTGAGAAGAGGATGGTCTATCACAAAAACATCTTT
This sequence comes from Elusimicrobiota bacterium, assembly GCA_021161565.1. Taxonomy (GTDB): domain Bacteria; phylum CG03; class CG03; order CG03; family CG03; genus JAGHAK01. The sequence continues at coordinate 4,834 of JAGHAK010000074.1, forward strand.
GATTTTCTGTTTTCTTTTCGTTTTTGGAGCCATACTCATTTTATTCCTCCGTAAACAGGAAACTTTTTCGTCAGGACTTCGACTTCCGACCTTACCTGCGAAACCGTCTTTTTTTCTCCTTTTGACGACAGAACCCGCGAAATCAAATCCGCGATGAGATACATTTCTTTTTCCCCCATTCCGCGGGCAGTTACAGCCGGCGTGCCAAGCCGTATTCCCGAGGTGACAAAGGGTTTTTCGGGGTCCGCAGGAATCGAATTTTTGTTGACGGTTATAAAAGATTCTTCGAGCATTTCCTGCGCCTGTTTTCCCGTGACGCGCTTGTTTCTCAAATCCGCAAGAATCAGATGATTGTCGGTTCCGCCGGTCACGAGCCTGAAACCTTTTTTTTCAAGGCCCTGTGCGAGCGCGCGGCTGTTTTTCAGAATCCTTTCCTGATAAATCCTGAATTCCGGTTTCTGCGCTTCGCCGAAAGCGACCGCCTTAGCCGCGATTATGTGCATATGCGGCCCACCCTGAATGCCGGGGAAAACCATTCTGTCTATAACCGTGGCATATTCCCTCCTGCACATAATAACCCCGGCGCGGGGACCGCGAAGAGTCTTGTGCGTCGTGGTTGTAACAAAATCGCAGTGAGGCACAGGCGAAGGATGAAACCCGGATGCCACCAGCCCCGCGATATGGGCGATATCCGCCATCAGATAGGACTCCGTTTTATCGGCAATTTTCCTAAAACGTTCGAAATCTATTGTCCTCGGATAAGCCGAAGCGCCGCAGAGAATAAGTTTGGGACGATGGCGAAGAGCGATTTTCTCCACTTCATCATAATCTATCAGACCCGTTTCAGGATCCGTTTCGTACGAAACAACATCAAAAAACCTGCCTGAAAAGGAAAGCGGATGCCCGTGGGAAAGGTGACCTCCGGAAGGAAGACCCATGCTCAGAATTTTGTCGCCGGGATTGAGAACCGCGAAAAAAACAGCCATATTCGCCTGCGTGCCGGAAAGCGGCTGAACATTCACATGGTCGCATTTAAAAATCTCCCGGCAGCGCGATATGGCGAGATTTTCTATCTCGTCGCAGACGAAGCATCCGCCATAATATCTCTTTCCGGGATAGCCTTCCGCATATTTGTTCGTGAAAAAAGAGGACGCCGCTTCAAGCACGGAAAGAGACGCGAAGTTTTCCGAAGCGATCAACTCTATATTTCTTTCCTGACGGTCAAGTTCCCTCATCACGCAGGAAAAAACTTCAGGATCCGTTTTTTTCAAATGTTCAAACATCTCTAATCCTCCCGAATGCCATTATCGGCTTTGAGTTTCTCTATAACTTTTTTCACCAGCGATTTTATCCGGTCGAAAGTTTTCCTGTAGTCTGCTTTCGGTCTGCCGATGGGGTCAGGAACATCCCCCTTCTCCCCCGCAAACTCGGTGAGAAGAAAAACCTTGCCGAGATGTTCCGGAAATCTTTCGGCGATAAAGTCCCTGTGGAACTTTTCCATCACAAAAACAGCATCGGACTCTTCTATCATCCGCTTTGTCAGAGGAGTCGAAACATGGTCATCATACGGAATGCGCTCCTCTGCGAAAATTTCCTCAAGAGCCCCGTATATCCTGTAGGACGGATTCGCCAGAATGCCAGATGAAGAAAATTCGAAATCGCTGGAAATCTGCTTTGCTATGCCTTCCGCCATAACGGAACGGCAGGTGTTGCCGGTACAGACAAAAAGAATTTTTTTAGGCATTATTTACCTTCCCGCTTCTCTTGCCGCAGGATTCTATTTCATCCTTCCCGGACAACATTAATCTCTCCCGTTGTGACATCCAGTATTGTCGAAGGAACCCCTTTGAGCGTTTTTTCGTCTTTCACCGCCATATCCACTTTCTGGAGAATTCCCGCGTCGATCGCCTGAAATCCTGAAGGAGCAGGCTTTCCCGAAATATTAGCCGAAGTGACAGCCATTGGACCTGTCTGGGCAAGCAGTTTCAGGGCGAATTTGTGATTCGGAACCCGCAGGGCGACCGTTCTCGCCCGGGCCGAAAGAATCAGAGTCACGGGACCCGGCCAGTATTCCTTCATCAGCGTTCTTACCCTCTGGGTGACTCTGCCTACGATATGGGAGGAATCCCGCCATGATGAAATCAAAATGGGAATCGGTTTTTTCCGGGGTCTTTTTTTAATCGAATAAATTTTGTCCACACTTTTCGGAAATTTCACAGATGCCCCGATTCCGTAGACCGTATCCGTCGGGAAAACTATAATCCCGCCCGACTTGACAATTTCGACTATTCTGTCGAAATTCTGCTTTTTCAGCGCCTCTTTCACCGTGAGAACATTATCGATTTTTTTCATTCAAACTACCTCCGTCTCGCGCACTCGCACCTAACAACCGGCCTCAGGTGGACAGCGATAGGTAAATCTATCGCTCCGACCCGGATTTTACATTTTAATTAATCTGCCATTTTGCATTTTGATTTTTCATTTTTAATTTTATGTCAGATACCCCGCATTTATTTTCACATAATCCGCGCTTAAATCCGTCGTGGAATAACGATAAGTCCCTTTTCCCAGACCGAGAGAAACAGCAAGTTCTATTTCCCTCTTTTTTAATTTCCGACGCAGTTTCGCCTCGTCGAATTTTATCATCCTTCCGGAAAAGACAGCGACTCCCGAAATTTTTATTCCGATTTTTGCCGCCGAAAGCCCGAATCTGCCTGCGCCGAGTCGGGAAAAAATTCTGCCCCAGTTGGGACTTTCCCCGTTAAAGGCGGTTTTTATAAGAGGGGAATCCGCGAGGTATTTCGCGATTCTGGAAGCCTGCCTGACGGTGGCTGCTTCCGAGACAACAATATCTATAATTTTTGTGGCGCCTTCCCCATCGGAAAGAATTTCGCGCGAAAGACGGTCGAAAATTTTCGAAAGTTCCTTTTCGAATTCAGTCGCGGAGATTTCTCTTCTGCGGGCGGAAAGAAGAAAAACTGAATCGTTCGTCGAAGTCTCCCCGTCCACAGAAATACGATTAAAAACTTCGCGCGTTTCATCGAAAATTCCGTCTATCCTCCCGCCGCGGGGATAGCGGTCGGTAAGAACGAAACAGAGAAAAGTCGCCATATCGGGTGCAATCATTCCCGAACCTTTTGCGCAGGCCCAGAATCCGTCGGATGAAACTTCTTTTTTTCTCGTGTCAGTTGTAAGAATACTCTCGGCAAACCCCTGCGGATCGCAGTCGCCGGAATCGAAATTTTGCTTTACCTCCGCGATGCCCTTCTTTATTCTGCCGACAGGAAGGTATTCCCCTATGACACCCGTCGAAGCGAGAAGGACTTCATTTTTTTTCACTGAAAACTTTTCCGAAGCAAAACGGGTTATTTCCAAAGCGTCTTCAATGCCTTTTCTCCCTGTGGCGGCGTTCGCGTAGGCGGAATTCGCCACAAGAACTTTTCCGAAAGGAAGATGTCTCCTGCTTACGAGAACCGGCGCGGCTTTGAATTCGTTTTTCGTAAACGCGGCGCAGGCGTAGAAACCTTCCTGCGCAAAAATAACTCCGACATCCCTGCCGGATTTCTTCATTCCCGAAGCGGCGCCACTGACGAGAAAACCTTCCGGAAATTTCATGCCAGCCCCGCCGCCTCATCGAAGCCGAACATAATATTCATATTCTGAACCGCCTGCCCCGATGCGCCTTTTATGAGATTGTCGATGACCGATGTGACAATCAGAATATTCGATCTTGCGTCAACCGCCACTCCCAGACGGACATCGTTTGTTCCAATGACTTCGGCAGTCGCAGGCTGGCGGCCTGCTGGAAGAACGGACACGAATTTCTCACCCCGGTAAAATTTCCCGTAAACCGCTGCGGCAAAGTCGTCCTTGACGCGCGCTTTCGTCTTCAGATAAACGGTGGCTATAATGCCTCTTTTCTGCGGGATAAGATGCGGAACAAAAGTGAGAACAGGCCTGCGGCCGGAAACGAGAAAAATTTCCTGCTCTATTTCGCTGCGATGCCTGTGCCGGGCGACCTGATACGCGCGGGCGTTTTCATAAACATTTGAAAAAAGAAGTTCGTTCGACAGTTTCCTTCCCGCTCCGGAAACGCCGCTTTTCGCGTCCGCAATAATGTCTGTAGCGGTAGCGAGACCCTTTATGACAGCGGGAAGAACCGCAATCAAAACGGCGGTTGGATAACATCCTGGGTTTGCCACCAGCTGAGCGTCTTTCAGTTCATCGCGCCGAAATTCGGTCAGCCCGTAAACCGCTTTGGCAAGATATGACGGACACGGATGCCTCACGCCGTAGACATTTTTATAATCCGCAGCGCTTTTCAAGCGGAAATCCGCGCTTAAATCCACAACTCTTTTTCCCGCCGATAGAAACTTCGCGGCGACAGGAGCGGATTCAGTGTGGGGAAGACAGAGAAAAACAACATCCGTGTCGCCAATCGCTTTAGCGGAAATGTTTTCCGTGAGAATTTCCGACTTAAACCACGGATAGATATCGCCTACCCTGAGCCCCTTTTCCCTCGAAAAAAGATGTTTTATCTCAACGAAAGGATGCCTCGACAAAATTCGCAGAAGTTCTTCGCCGGTAAAACCTCTGACTCCGGCAACGCTCACTTTCACCATAACAGCAGAACAAGCAAGTAAAAAACCGCCGAGAGTATAAAAAGAAGCAAAATCAGAAAAACGGGCAAAATCAAAACAAAAACCGCCTGTGCCGAGTTGAGATGATAGTTCGATTTCACTGCCCCGACTCTCAGAACAAAAACCCACAGATAAACCGCAGTGGCGGCAAAAAAGAGAAAAAAAACGCTTCCGCCAAAAACAGCCTCGCCGAAAATTCGGGCGGCAGGAAGGAAAAGAAAAGGCGCCGAAGTAAACGCCCATAAGTAGAGAAAATTCGCAACGTTTCCCCTTCCCCCGACCAAAACGGCGCACAGGTGGTAAATCGCAGCGGCAAAGAACCATTCAACCGCGAAAAAAGGCACAAATACCGCAAAATTTTTGTCAGCGGGAAAAAAAGCGAAATAATGAAAAGCATCGCAAGCGAGAAGAAACGCCGCGGCAAAAAACAAATTCTTTCGTAAAACGGAATCCCGCCAAAATCGGTTGGTTCTGAAAATCAAATCATATACGGCAGAAGAAGCGGCAGAGGTTTTTACCGTTGTCATAATCCGCTCCCTTTTTTCCCAAAAAAAGATAAATTTCTCAAAAACAGAGGAATATCCGCAAAACCAAAAGGCTTCAAATCAAAAAGGCTTTCGGGACTGTTGACAAAATTCAAAAGCCGGTCGAAAGGCCTGTTGAACTCGACAATATTCGGCTCGCCTTTTATTCCCGTCAGACGCTTCGCTTCCTCTATCGCGTCGTTCAGATTGCCGATTTTATCCGCAAGGCCCAGACTTATCGCCTGAGCCCCCGTAAAAATCTGACCCTGAGCGAGCGGTTTCAACTTTTCCACGGGAATGCTTCTTCCCTTCGACACAGTGTTCAGAAACTGCCCGTATGAATCGTCTATAAGTTCTTTTATGAGTTGCCTTTCCTCGTCGGTGAAACCCCGCCAGTATGCGCCCATATCCTTGTATTTCCCGCTTTTTACGACTTCAGGCTGTATGCCGATTTTATCGAGAAGTTTTTCCCAGTTGGAAGACCCCATCAAAACGCCGATGGACCCTGTGATTGTTCCCTGATTGAGAACAATTTCGTCGCAAACGCTCGAGATATAATACCCGCCTGATGCCGCGACATCCCCAAAGGAAGCGACAACCGGAATTTTATCCTTTTTCAGTTTCTCTATTTCATCGACAATTTCCTGGCAGGCTCCGATGGACCCGCCCGGAGAATTTACGCGCAGAACAACCGCCCTGACCTTCATTTTTCTCAAACTGTCAAGTTCCCTGACGATTTTGTCGCTTCCGCGCAGACCGAAAACCGAAGGCCCGCGGGAAGGAGCGACGGATATAACTCCGTAGACTTTAACCACTCCTATTTTGGGGCGGCTGACCATTTTGACAAACCCCTTTTTTCTTCCATTAAGCAGCACGACAGAAGAAACGGCGCAAAACGCGAGAAAAAACAGGGTTAAATAACCAATAATTTTTTCCTTCATAATTTTTTATTGTAGCAAAAATTTCCGCAGAAGGCAATTCACAAATTGCTTTTTATTTGGCAATTATCTATAATTTCTGCGCAGTGAAAGGCTGTTGCCGGACAAAATGATTGCGAAGGAGCCGGACGCCTTTCTGCCCTCGTGGCGAAATTGGCATACGCGTGTGGCTTAGGACCACATCCCGAACGGGGTGCAGGTTCGAATCCTGCCGAGGGCATAACGGAAAGCAATAAAAAATGGAGGATAGAAAATGGAAAACGCCAAAATTTCGGACATCGGCAAAACGGTAAAACAAATCGAATTTCTTATTGATGAAGAAAACGCCCGGAAATCCCGCAGAAACGCGATAAACAAAATAAAAAACGGCGTGAAAGTGCCGGGTTTCCGGGTCGGGAAAACCCCGGACGATATCATCGAACGGAACTTCGCGGAGGATGTCAAAAGCGAACAGGAAAAAATCATAATATCCTCTCTTGTGAGCGAATTTCTGGACAAAAACGGCATAAATCCCGTCGCGCCGGTGAAACTTCGGGATTTCAAATGGAAAGAGAGTCAGCCGGAAAAGTTTACCGTGGAAGTCGAGATTCTTCCGGAATTCAAAGCAGCAAACTACAGGAAAATCCCGATAAAAATCGAAAAAAAGGAAATATCAGATGAAACGGTGGACAAAGCCGTAGAGAATCTCAGGGAAAGGGCTTTTACTCTCGAAGAAGCGCAGAAAACAAAACCTGATATCGGCGACTTTGTAAAACACGACCTAACCGTGATAAGCGACGGGAAGGTGCTTGAAAAATACAGCCGGAAAAATCTGACGGCTGAACTGGCGAAAGCCAAAATTATGCCGGCTCTGTGGCCAGACATCCTGGATGCCGAAGTAAATAAAGAAAAGGATATAGGCTTTACGGCGGATAAAAATTTCCCGCAGAAGGAACTTGCAGGGAAAAAACTGATTTTCAGAATTAAAATCAACAAAATTTACAAAAAAATTCTCCCCCCTCTCGATGACAAATTCGCCAAAATGTTCGGCACAGAGAATATAGCACAACTGAGGGAAACGTTGAAAAAAAGGCTCGAAACGGAGGCGGAAATCGAAAAACAAAGCAAAATGAAAGAGCAGATTATCGACTGGCTTATCAGGAAAAACAGTTTTGAAATTCCGGAATCGATGATAGAGGAAGAAAAAAAATCCATCGCGGAAAATCTCAAAAAGCAATACGGATCACAGGCGGTGGAAAAAGAAATGGGCGAAATAAAAAAACGCGCGGAAGAAAACATAAAAATAGCCCTGATTCTGGGGAAAATAGCAAAACAAGAAAAAATAGAAGTTCCGGATGAGGAAATCAGGAAGCGTCTCGGCAAAAAATGGTCTTCCGAAAAGGCGAAACGGCTCGGAAACGAATTGTTGACCGAGAAAATTTTTGATTTTATAATAAAAGAAGCGAAAATAAAATAGTGAAAAACGAGGTTGAAAAGGAGGCAGAAATAAAATGAAAACTCTTTCTACTTTGATTCCTATGGTGGTGGAGCAAACATCGCGCGGCGAACGGGCTTTCGACATTTATTCGCGGCTTCTCAAAGAGCGGATAATTTTTCTCGGTTCTCCCATTACGGATGATATCGCAAACCTTATTATCGCCCAGCTTCTCTTTCTCGAGGCGGAAAATTCCGAAAAGGAAATTTCGATTTACATCAATAACCCCGGCGGAATAGTCACAAGCGGGCTGGCAATTCTGGATACGATAAACTTCATAAAATCCCCCATCTCGACATACTGCCTCGGGCAGGCGGCTTCTATGGCTGCGATAATCCTCGCCTGCGGAACAAAAGGCAAAAGGAGAGCTCTTCCCAACGCCAGAATTATGATTCATCAGCCTCTCGGCGGCGTTCAGGGTCAGGCTACCGACATCGGAATACAGGCGAAGGAAATCCTGAGAATAAAAAGTAGGCTGAACGAAATTCTGGCGCGGGCGACCGGGCAGCCCATCGAAAAAATAGAAAAAGACACCGAACGGGATTTCTTTATGACCGCGGAAGAGGCAAAAAATTACGGCATTGTGGACGAGGTGATAAATTCAAGAAAATGAAAAAGAAAGACGGGAACCAGTACTGCATCTTCTGTTCAAGGGGAAAAAATGAAGTGCGTTTTCTTGTGGGTTCCTCCGGCATATACATTTGCGAAGAGTGCGTCATGGCAAGTTACAATCTGGTAAAAAAACTGCGGGAGAAAAAAAGCGGCGGAAAGGCCGTTCCCACGCCGCAGAAAATAAAGGAAGAACTCGACAACTTTGTGATTTCGCAGGAAAAAGCGAAAAAAATTCTGTCCGTGAGCGTTTACAATCACTATCGGCGGATAAAATCCAGAAAGTCCTTCCCCGACGAAAATTCCGTGGAGATACAGAAATCGAACATTCTGCTGATAGGACCGACCGGCGCGGGAAAAACGCTTCTGGCTAAGACGCTTGCGAAAATCCTCGATGTTCCATTTGCCATTTTCGATGCGACGACTTTGACCGAATCGGGCTACGCTGGGGAAAACGTGGAAAACATAATCGCGCAGTTATGGGAAAACGCCGGCGGAAACCCGGAAAAAACCGCCGCGGGAATCGTTTATATCGACGAAGTGGATAAAATCGCGAGGAAATTCACGGCGGCCCAGCGCGACATTTCCGGAGAGGGAGTCCAGCAAGCTTTGCTCAAAATGGTCGAGGGAACAAAAGTCAAAATAGCGGGGAAAAACCCGAAAGCGCGCATTCTCGGGAAATCGATCGAAATCGACACTTCCGACATTCTCTTTATCGCGGGAGGAGCGTTTGAGGGACTGAATGAAATCCGCGAAAGACGGGAAAAACAGACAACCCTCGGTTTCGCGAATGAACGGAAAACAGAACAGAAAACCGTTTCGAGAATTTCGCAGGACGACCTCATCGAATACGGGATGATACCCGAATTCATAGGCAGGTTTCCGGTTGTCGCCTCCCTCGATGTCCTCACCAAAGACGATATGATGAAAATCATCACCGAACCCCGAAATGCGATTCTAAAGCAGTACCAGAAAATGTTCGAACTGGAGGGCGTAAATCTGACGATAACCAAAAACGCGGTTGAAACAATCGCCGAACTCGCCGCTCAGATTGGTTCGGGGGCGAGGGGGCTGCGAACAATTTTCGAAAACATACTTATGGAAACGATGTACAACCTTCCCGACGACAAAGACGCGCGGGAATGCATAATAGACGAGGAAACTGTATTAAGAGGAATGGAACCCATAATTCTAAGGAGAAAACAATGAAAAAATTTATGCCATTAATCGCCATCAGGGACACCGTAATTTTCCCACACAACAGAATCCCTATTTTTGTGGCGCGCGCCCGTTCGCAGAAGGCGCTGGAAGCGGCGCTTGCCGGAAACAAAACGGTTTTTTTCGCCACGCAAAAGCGGAAAGGAACCGAAAACCCGTCATTCAACGATCTCTACGGAATAGGATGCATCGGGATTATTCTGCAGTCCGTAAAGGACGCTTCCGGCGGATACAAAATTCTGGCGGAGGGGATTGAACGGGCAAAACTGACACAACTTGACGACAATTCCATTTATTGGCAGGCGGAAGTGGAACCCCTGCCGCTCGATTTTCCGGCGACGCCGAAACACGAGGCGGCAATTACCGAACTAATCGAAACTTTCAAAAACTACATAGATGTTGCGGGCAAACTACCGAAGGATGTTATAGATGATATGCTTTCCATCCGAGACCCTGTCAAGGTAATTTATCTAATACTCGGCTATCTGCCGGCAGAAGTGTTCGAAAAGCAAAAACTGCTGGCGGAAAATGACGCGATGAAACTGATGATGAAACTGATAAAAATTCTGACAAACGAAACGGAGTTTCTGCGCGTGAAGAAAGACATACACGAAAAAGTCCATAGGGAAATCCAGAAAAACCAGCGGGAATATTTCCTTTCCGAGGAAATGAAAGCAATCGAGCGGGAACTCAAAAAGGACGGACCGAACAAGGAATACAACGACTACATCAAAAAGATAAAGGAGTCAGGAATGCCGCCGGCGGCGGAAAAACAGGCAAAAGAGGAACTGGAACGACTTACGAAAATGATGCCATTTTCCCCTGAAGCCACCGTCGTGAGAACCTATCTCGACTGGATGGTGGCAATGCCCTGGAAAAAAACGACCGCCGATATGCTCGACATAAAACATGTCCAGAAAATTCTCGAAGACGAACATTGGGGCCTGAAAAAAGCGAAAGAGCGCGTTGTCGAATATCTCGCGGTATGCAAACTGAACAAAAAAATAAAGGGCCCCATTTTGTGTTTTGTCGGGCCTCCGGGAACGGGAAAGACATCCTTCGCCCGTTCCATCGCAAAAGCGCTCGGCAGGAAATTCGCGCGGATTTCCCTCGGCGGGGTCCGCGATGAGGCGGAAATCAGGGGACACCGCAAAACCTATATCGGCGCAATGCCTGGAAAAATAATCCAGTCCATACGCAAAGCGGGTTCAAAAAATCCGGTTTTCCTGATTGACGAAGTTGACAAAATCGGGCAGGATTTCAGGGGGGACCCCTCATCCGCGCTCCTCGAAGTTCTCGACCCGGAACAGAACAACACTTTTGCCGACCATTATCTCAATGTGCCTTTCGACCTCTCGGATGTTATGTTTATCACCACTGCCAACACGACATATTCCATAATCCCGGCTCTGCGCGACAGAATGGAAGTCATTGAATTTCCGAGCTACACGGAGGAGGAAAAAATCGGCATCGCCAAAAATTTCCTGATACCGAAGCAGATGAAGGAAAACGGGCTTGAAAAAGTGAAAATCGAGTTCGGAGAAAACGCGGTCAAAAAGATAATCAAATCCTACACACAGGAAGCGGGGGTGCGGAATCTCGAAAGGCAAATCGCCACGGTTCTGCGCAAAATAGCGAAAAATGTCGTCGAGAAGAATAAAAAAGGCAAAATAACCGTTGACGAGAAAATGGTTTCAAAACTTCTCGGTTACGAGAAAATCCTGAAAGACGAGGGCAAAAAGAACGACATAGGAAGCGCCTGTGGGCTCGCATGGACGGAAACCGGCGGAGAAGTGATAATCGTGGAAGCCGTCGTTATGAAAGGCAAAGGAACCATCATACTGACAGGTCAACTCGGCGATGTGATGAAGGAATCCGCTCAAACGGCTCTTTCCTATTTAAGGGCGAACGCCGCGAAATTCGCCATTGCCGAAAATTTTCTCAAAGACAAAGACATCCACATACATGTTCCCGAAGGCGCCATTCCGAAAGACGGGCCCTCGGCGGGAGTGACAATGGCGACGGCTCTTCTTTCGAGAATAACGGGCAAACCCGTGCGCAAGGGAATCGCTATGACAGGCGAGATAACCCTGACGGGAAGAGTTCTTCCCGTAGGCGGCATAAAGGAAAAAATACTCGCCGCATACAGACAAAAAATAGAAAAAGTCATCATTCCGGAAAAAAACATTCCCGAAACCTCGGAAATTCCAAAAAAAATTCGGGAAAATCTCAAAATCATTCCCGTCAAAAACATCGAGGAAGTTATCCAGCAGGCGATAGAACCCAAAAAAAGAAAGAAAAACCGAATCAAACCGCAGAATTTTTCGGCGCGCAAAGCCCTGAAACCGAGCCGGGCGATTAGACCGCCGGCCGGATGAGAAAAGCGAAGAGCATGGGAGGTTAAATGAAAAAGGAAATTCTCTTTACGCCGGGTCCGACAAATGTTCCGCTGGAAATTTTGAGAGAGGGGGCAAAAAGGACAATCCACCACAGAACCAAACCGTTTGCCGAAATTATCCAAAAAGTGACAGAGGGTCTGAAAAAAATTTTTGTCACAGACGGGGATGTTTTTATCCTGACATCATCCGGCACAGGCGCGATGGAGGCGTGCGTCGTCAATTTTCTTTCCAAAAACGACAGCGTGCTTGTTCTGAATATCGGCGCGTTTGGAAGGAGATGGGTGAATATCCTCAAAGCCTACGGGCTGAATCCCGATGTGATAGAGTATCCGTGGGGAGAAGCGTTCAAAACGGAGGACGTCGAGAAAAAATTTTCGGAAAAGAAATACAGAGCTATTCTCTGTCAACTTTCCGAAACATCCACCGGGACCGCAAACGATATAAAATCGCTCGGTAAAATAAAACCCGAAGGAACGCTTCTAATCGTGGACGCAGTAAGCGGGCTTCTCACAGAGGAATTCTTTATGGATGACTGGAATGTCGATATCTGCGCGGCAGGCTCGCAGAAGGGCCTTATGCTTCCTCCAGGACTTGCGTTTGTGGCGGTGAAGAAAGGTTTGAGCGAAGAGGCTGGGAAGAATGACCTTCCCAGTTTTTATTTTTCCCTCCACGCGGCGAGGAACTATCTGGCAAAAGGACAAACCCCGTGGACTCCCGCGGTAAACGCCGTTTACCAGCTTCAAAAAGCGATAGAAATGATAGAGGAAGAAGGCGCGGAAAATGTAATCGGCAGACACAAACTTCTCGCCGAAATCACAAGGAAATGCGCGGCGCAAATGCGTCTCGAACTTTTCTCCTCTTCCCCCGCAAACGGAATAACCGCGCTGAAAGTTCCCGAAGGAATCGACGGAACAAAAATGCTCGAGGGAATAACGAAAAAATTCGGCGTGCGCTTCGCCAATGGCCAGAGAGAATACAAAGGAAAAATTTTCAGAGTCGCTCATATGGGTTATGTCAACATTTCCGAAATGCTGATGGCTTTGAACTGCCTCTGGCTTGGCCTCAGGGAAAGCGGTTTCGATGTTCCGGAAGACGCGATAAGCGAAACGCTAAAATTCGCCTCGGAAAAAATCAAAAAATAAAAGAAATTCTTCTGCCAGGGGGACTGACCCTAACACCGGCGCCGAATCTGACCGTTATCGTCTTACCCTCTTTTTCGTAGACGCATCCTATCGGCTGACGAAGTTTCAATTCCGTCACAATCACTTCCTTTATATCAAGACCCGCGGGGAACTGTTTCGAAAGTTCTCCGAAAATTCTGTTTTTGTTCGCATTTTTCTCGCAGTAAAAATCTATAAACTCGCAGTCGGATGAAAAACCGAGAGAAAGAGCGGGAGCCGCGGAATATTTTATTTTCCTTTTGTATCCCTGCCCCGTCACAAAATCCAAATCGGCTCTTCTGACCGCTTTCAAAATCAGGTCAATCGTGTCGAGATGGCCGAAAAGAATGAATTTTCCTTCTTTGGAATAAACGATTCTGATTGTGTAATTCATAATATCAGATAATATCAGCAAATTCAAAATGACAATCCAAAATTCCAAATGATAAAGTGACAAGTTGATAAGGCAAAATCCCC
>JAGHAK010000034.1 GCA_021161565.1 Elusimicrobiota bacterium
ACATTAGCGTATGCGTAAGTATTTTTTGCACTATATATATTATAAGAATGGGCGGGGTTAACCCCCCGATTTATCGGGGTCATGAAGGACAGATTTTTCTAATGAAAAATCTGGGTTAAAAAGTGTCTACTTCCGATTTTTAAATGACAGATTTAATTTGAGATCTTTACAAGATTGAAAATTTTATGAGATAATTGCTGCTAAGAGGAAATCTTCTGATGAAAAAAATCGCTGTGGCTTCGGGAAAGGGCGGGACAGGAAAGACAACTCTTTCTATTCTGCTTGCTTCTGCTATTTCTGAAAAAAGCAGGGTTCACCCCACCCCTGAACGTAGGGGAGGGGTTCACCTTCTCGACTGCGATGTGGAAGAGCCGAACTGTCATCTTTTCCTGAATTGCGAAACGGAACAGAAAAGGAATGTCGAAGCGTTTATCCCGCGCGTTTTGCAGGAGAAATGCGACCTGTGCGGCAAATGTCAGGATGTCTGCAGATTTAACGCGATTCTTGTCTTAAACAAAAATGTTCTTGTTTTTGATTCTCTTTGCACGGGTTGCAAAGGATGTCTGCTGGTTTGTCCGCGAAATGCTATCGAAAATTCGTCGAAAATTATAGGACAGATTCAGGAAGGCAGAGTAAACGGCAAATTTTATCTGTCTTTCGGAAAATTGAAGATAGGCGAGGCTCGCGCCGTGCCGCTGATTTCGGAATTGAAAAAAAGCCTCCGCCGGGAAGCCGATTTTGTCGTTTTCGATTCTCCCCCGGGCGCGAGTTGTCCCGTTGTCGAAGTTATGAAAGACGCTGATTTTGTCGTTCTTGTGACGGAGCCGACTCCTTTTGGCTTTTTTGATTTGAAAATTATTTATGAAGTTTTGGAGAAGATAAAAGTTCCTTCCGGCATCGTGATAAACAAGTCCGGAGACGATAAAATCATAGAGGATTTCGCTTCGCAGAATAAAATCGAAATTCTCGGGCGCATCCCGTACAGCGAAGATGTCGCCCGCATTTATTCCGCAGGACAACTTGCAGAGAATTGCCCGTTATGGGTTAAGGAAAAGGTTTCGTCAATTTTGGGGAAGATACTGCTCTCAGTAGTAAAATTGGGATGAGGGAAATTCTCGTTATTTCGGGCAAGGGGGGAACCGGCAAGACGACGGTTACGGCTTCCCTATCGCGCCTTTTCGACAGAATTGTTCTCTGCGACTGCGATGTTGACGCTCCCGACCTACATCTTCTTCTCAAGCCGCGGAAGGAAGAAAGATTCGAATTTATCGGCGGCGGCAAGGCGAAAATAGACGGGGAAAAATGCACAAAGTGCGGGAGGTGCGTTGAAGTCTGCGAGTTTGACGCCGTTTCGGACAGTTTTGTCGTTGACGAAATTTCCTGCGAAGGCTGCGGCGTGTGCGTGTGGAATTGTCCTGTCGGTGCGATCGAGTTTAAAGACGCGGTTTCGGGAGAATATTTCGTTTCGGAGATAAAAAACGGCAGGATGGTTCACGCCCAGTTGTTCCCCGGCGAGGAAAATTCAGGAAAACTCGTGACTGAAGTCAAAAGAAAAGCGAGGGAAGTCGCCGAGAAAGAGGGGATTCTCGATATTTTGGTTGACGGCCCGCCAGGCGTCGGCTGTCCTGTAATGGCTTCGATGGGAAACGTTTCCAAAGCGATTATTGTGACGGAACCAACCGTAAGCGGACTTCACGATATGAAGAGAATTTTGAATTTGTGCGAGCAATTTAAAGTGGGTGCGGATGTTGTGATTAACAAGGCGGGATTGAATTCCAAAAAAACGGATGAAATAAGAAAATTCTGCCGTGAAAAGGGGATAGAAGTTTTATTGGAAATCCCTTTCTCGCGTGAAGTGAATCAAGCCCTTAGCGCTTCTGCGCCGATTGTGGAGTATCGTCCGGAAGGGAAAGTAGCGAAAGCGATAAAAGAACTTGCCGGTAAAATCAGGAGGAGATGATGACGAAAGAGGAACTCGAGGCAATGAACAAAAAAGTTGGCGAAAAGATGGGCAGAGTCGGGAAAAAAATAATCGTGCTTTCAAACAAAGGCGGCGTCGGGAAAACCGCTTTGACGGTTTCTCTCGCCGGAATTTTTGGAATAAAAGGGAGAAAAACGGGATTGCTGGACGCCGATATTCACGGCCCGTCGATTGCGAAAGCGATGGGTTTGGGAGGCAAAAAGCTGACGGCGTCATCCGACGGCGGCATTGTTCCGCTGGAAAAAAACAATATTAAAATCGTTTCGATGGCGTCGGTTCTCGAAAGCGAGGATTCGCCCGTAATATGGCGCGGCCCTCTGAAAACAGGCGTTTTGAGGCAGTTTCTCGGAGAGGTTTTGTGGGGCGACCTTGATTTTCTTTTTGTGGATTCTCCGCCCGGCACCGGCGACGAACCGATGAGCGTGATACAGCTGATAGGCAATGTTGACTGCGGAATTGTCGTAACGACTCCGCAGGATATGGCTTTGCTCGATACGAGAAAATGCGTCAATTTTCTGAAGTCGATGAATGTTCCTGTTTGCGGAATTGTCGAAAATATGAGCGGTTTTAAGTGCCCGCACTGCGGCAGGGAAATTACTCTTTTCAAAAAGGGCGGCGGCGAGAAGTCAGCGAAGGAAATGGGGGTTCCTTTCCTTGGGATGGTTCCCTTTGACCCGAGGATTGTCGAGAATATGGACAGGGGACTTGAATTCGTTCTTGAATTCCCGAATTCCGATGCTGCGAAAGCGCTTATTTCGATTGCGGAAAATATTGAGAAGACACTGAAAATTCCAGAGAAGTAGTCAATCATATAAGTTTTAGCCACTTGACAAAAAAAATGTCTCGAGTATAATCATATAAGAATATTTGAATATGAGCGCAAAAACGCAAAAAGGGGAGAATGAATGAAAAAAGACAAATTTAAGAAGTTTTCGGTGATTTTCAGGGCTCTTTCACATCCCGTGCGTCTTATGATTGTGGACGAACTTCTCACCAACAAAAAGTGTGTTACGGAAATCAAGGACCTTTTGAAAGTTCGTCAGCCGAACATTTCGCAGCATCTTTTGATTTTGAGAATGAACGGCATTGTTGACTATGAGCAGGCAGGAAAAATGAAGTGCTATTTTTTGAAAAATCCGCGCTTAATAAAGGGAATTTTTAAGGCGTTGGAAACCGCAGGATCCAAAATTCTTGTGTTGTGAATTTTAGGGGGGCATTATGTTGATTGACGAAAAGTCGAAGGGAATTTTGAGGGAAAAATTTGAAAGGGAACTCAAAAATGAGATTGTCATCAAGGTTTTCACAAGAAGTATAATAATTGGCAACGAGAATCCGGAATTTGCCAGATTTGCCGAAAGCCTCGTCAGGGAACTTTCGGAAATCGATGGAAGGATAAAGGGGGAATTTCATTCTTTTGCCGACGATGAGGCGAAAAAACTCGGGCTGGAAGTTTCGCCGACTCTTATTGTGGTTCTTCCATCAGGAGGAATGATAGAGTTTTCCGGCGCGCCTGTTTCGTATCAGGCGGGTGTTTTGATTGAAGCCGTTTCTGTCGCATCTCACGGTCAGTCGGGGCTTTCCGCCTCTTCGAAAAACAAATTGGAAAACATCGACAAAAGGATTGCGCTGGATGTTTTCGTTTCGGCTGCTTCCCCGAATGGAACCCAGCCATCGCTTATCGCTTGTAAAATCGCCGCGGAAATTCCGGCTTGGGCGAAGGTAAGAATAACGGATGTTTCGCAGACGGATTCTCTCGCCATCCGTCTTGGTGTTTCTTCGCATCCTGCGGTTGTGGTCAACGGGGATAAAAACTCGTTTCTTGGCGGTTTTCTTTCGGAAGATAAAATTGTAAATTTGGTGCTCAAATACGGTTCTTCCTCCGCGGCGGAAATTCTCGCGAAAGAGGAAGAATTGGCGAAAGAAAGGCAGATACTCGCGGACAACCCCGATTATCCTGTTGTTTTGACGGACGAAAATTTCAGCGAAGCGGTCGGGAAATATCCTTTTCTTGTCATTGACTGCTGGGCTGAGTGGTGCGGGCCCTGTCAGATGATTCATCCGATTGTCGAATCGCTTGCCAAGAAAAGGAAGGGGGAAATTGTTTTTGGAAAACTGAATATCGATGAAAATCGGATGACCGCGGCGGAACACAAAATAATGTCCATTCCGACGCTTCTTGTTTTCAGAGACGGAAAAAAAGTCGGCAGTGTCGTCGGAGCAATGCCTGAGGCTATGCTCGAGGCGAAAATCGACGCTTTCAAATAGTTTTTGAAAAATGGAGGAATTGAAGAGCAAAGAGGAGTTTGACAGAGTTATATCTGAAAATAAATCTCTTGTCTTGTTCGCCTTCTACACGGAAACTTCGCGGAAGAGCGTAGAAGCGCTGAATGTGCTTGGGGAGTTTGATAAAGCAAACGAAAATATTCTTGTTTATTCGATAAACGCGACCGAAGTAAGAGATATTCATCCTGTTTTCGGAATAAATTCCGTGCCGGCTGTTTTGGTTTTCAGTGGCGGCAAAAAGGTTAATGTTATTTATGGTTTGCAGAATAGAGATTATTATGAAAACCTGCTTTCCGAGGCGTCGCATTCAACATCCGATTCCAGCAGAAAAGTAAACAGAGTTGTTGTTTACACTTCCGACGGCTGTCCCTGGTGCGCGAGAGCGAAGGAGTATTTGCGAAAAATCCGCGTTCCATTTCGGGAAATAAATGTTTCGAGAAAACCATCGGAAGCGGAACGACTTGTTAAAAAAACGGGGCAGATGGGGACCCCGCAGATTGACATAAACGGAAATTTTGTGGTCGGTTTCGACAAGCCGAAAATCGACAGATTCCTCGGGATAAGAGAAAATTGAGCGGAGGTTTTTATGGACAAGATTCAGCCTTTGAACGGTTATGTTTTGGTTCGGATTGATGAAAAGAAGGAAAGGAAGACTTCCGGTGGTCTGATTGTTCCCGACACCGCCGAGACGAGGAAAAATGAAGGCGTGATAGAAGCGGTGGCAAGCGACGCGCCCAAGACAATTTCGGTGGGTGACAGAGTAATTTACAAGGAAATGTCCGGCACTGAAGTGAAATACGAGGGCGTCAAGTATCTTCTGATAGAAGCGAGCGACCTCCTCGCCAAGTTTTCGGCAGTGGACAAAATCTGAGGAAATCCTGATAAATATTCTGGATTTCGAGGGAGGTATAATGGATGATAACTCTTTTGCAGCAGAAGTGAATAGAATTTTGTCGGGTGTAAAACACCCCTATATCAGCCGGACTTTGAAGGAACTCGGCATTCTGAAATCCGTGCAGATAGACAGCAAAAAAGTGATCGTTGCACTGGCTTATCCTTTCGGGGGAATACCGATAAAAAACGAAATCGAACGGATTATACGGAAGCCCCTCGAAGATATCGGCGCTTTTGTTGAAATAACGGCAACCGTAATGAACCAGCAGGAACTGCAGAAGTTTCTTGCGATGGAGCAGGATGCCTGGGCAGGGTAAACCGGTGAGTCCTTATTACCCACGATCTAAAGTCGAGGTGAAAGGCTTTAGCGCAGTGCACTATGATTTTCTTATGAATGTAATATCAATGGGTTTTTATTCTTCGTTTATCGCAAAAGCCGTCGCTTTAATGGCGATTCGGCCGGATGATAGAATCGCTGATTTTGGTTCGGGAACGGGGCGAAACGCCTGTCTTATGGCGAAGAATCTTTCTTTTGAAGGAGGGGTCACAGGTTTTGACATATCGGAAATTATGCTTGCCAAATTCAGGAAAAGGTGCGCAGAAATCCCGAATTTTGAGGCGGTCAAGAAGAGAATAGACAAGCCTTTTTCCTTCGGGAAAAAGTTTGATAAGGTTTTTATCTCTTTTGTTTTGCACGGTTTTCCTCATGAAATCAGGATGAATGTCATCCGCAACGCTCTGGATATTCTGAAACCCGGAGGGAAATTCTTTATTTTGGATTACGGCGAATATTCTCTTGGAGAACTTCCGTTTTATTACAGATCCGCATTCAGACTTATAGAGTGCCCCTATGCTTTAGATTTTATAGGCAGAGACTGGAAGAAATTGCTGTCGTCGGAAGGTTTCGGCAATTTCAGGGAGGATTTCTTTTTTTCGGGTTTTATCCGCCTGCTTGCGGCAGTGAAAGAGAAACAGCAGAATGAAACAATGGCTTGACAAAGACGGCGAGCGTTTCCTGACGAAAATTGGAATAGGAAAAGGGCAGACCGTCGTTGATTTTGGCTGCGGCGAGGGAAACATTTCCGTTCCAGCCGCAAAAGCCGTCGGCTCAGGCGGAAAAATTTATTCGCTGGATAAAGATTCTGGGGTTTTGCGTTCGCTTGTCAGAAAAGCGGAAAAATTCAAATTGAAGAACATAGAGACAATAGAGATGAAAAACCTTCAAATTCCTCTTCCCGATGGCGTTGCCGATGCCGTTTTGCTTTATGATGTTTTGCATTATCTGAATTCGGCAGATCGGAAAAAAGTTTATGTAGAGAGTTTCAGG
>JAGHAK010000101.1 GCA_021161565.1 Elusimicrobiota bacterium
AGCGGTTCTATATCAGGACTTTCGGTTGCCAGATGAATTTTTCGGACTCGAATCTGATGAAGAACATTCTCGCCGATGGCGGATTTGAGTTTACGCAAAATCCTGAAAATGCTGACATAATTATTTTTAATTCCTGTAGTGTCAGAGCCCACGCCGAAGACCGACTTTTTTCGAATATTGGGCTTTATATGAAGAAATATCCGCAGGCGAAATTTGTTCTGTCTGGCTGTACTGCTAAGAGGTTTGGGCAGAATGTTTTTAAAAAGTTTCCAAAGGTTGATGCTGTGGTGGGGCCTTCTGAAATTCCTGCAATTTCTGAAATTGTCAGGGGCATTTTCGAACACAGAAAAATTATTGCCCTCGGCGAGGCAGAATATCCCGTGATAAGAAGAAAAGGCGGAGTGAGCGAATATGTCGTGATACAGAGGGGCTGCGATAATTTTTGCTCATACTGTGTTGTTCCTTTTCTGCGCGGGCGGGAAAAATACAGAAAACCCCGGGAAATCCTGGATGAAATCAGAAATCTCGCGTCTTCAGGAACCAGAGAGGTTGTGCTTCTTGGGCAAAATGTTAATTCTTACAAAGGAGAGACGGTTATCCCCCGCTTAATCTCCCCCGCCTTTGGCGGGGGGAGAAAACCCCCTACTTTAATCTCCCCCCTAAAAGGGGGGAGAGATAGAGGGGGGTTTCCTGAACTTCTGAGGAAAATTGCTGAAATTCCTGAAATTGTAAGAATTAGATTTTTGACTTCGCACCCGAAGGATGTCCCTGATAATCTTATTGAAGAGATGGCAGTAAATAAAAAAATCGCCCACCACATTCATCTTCCCGTCCAGTCGGGCTCCGACCGGATTCTGAAACTGATGAACAGAAAATATACATCGGGAAAATATCTTGAAATTATCGAAAAACTCAGGAATAAAATCCCCGATATCGCGATAACCACAGACATAATCTGCGGGTTCCCGACCGAGACGGACAGGGATTTTGAAGACACACTCTCTCTGATGAAAAAAGCCAAATTTTCAGGAGTTTTCGCATTCAAATACAGTCCGAGAGAAGAGACCGCCGCCTTTAAAATGAAAGACGATGTGTCTCAAAAAGTTAAGCAGGAAAGGTTGAAAATTATTCAGAAACTCGCTCTGAAATACGCCGATCTTTCGAGGCGAAATTTTGTGGGAAAGGAAGTTGAGGTTCTCTTCGAAAAAGACGGCGTTGGACATTCCTCTCAGAATTTTTTAGTATTAAAACAAGGCGCGAAGGCGGGGGAATTTTTAAGAGTTAAAGTAAAAAAAACATCCCGCTGGTGCCTTTTTGTTTGAAATAGTGGTGAAGGAGGAGAAATGTCGCAGATTAAACTGCTTTTAGCGCTGGCTCTGCTTGTTGTGGTTGCCATTTTTACGGTTGTCGCTCCGCCGAATCTTTCGAATATACCGCCGATGATTGTGCTTGTCGTCTCTCTTTTCATAGGCGCTGTCTTTTCCGCTGTCCTGGGCATTGCGGAAAATCTGAAACTGACCAAGGAAATAAAGAAGCAGAAGAAGGAAATTGGTGGGCTCAACGAAAAAATAGAAAAACTTCAATTGAAAATCAGGGAGTTTGAAGAAAAAGAAGAAGAAGCCAAAGAAGTGAATAGTGATTAAGCAAATAGTGATTAAGTGTTTTTTGAAAAACTATTTACCAGTTACTATTTACCGAGTTTGAGTTTAGAGGGTAGAGATTAAGAAGATATGTCGAATCTGACTCCTCTGATGTTTCAGTATGAACGGCTGAAAAAACAATATCCTGATTGTATAATTTTTTTCCGGCTCGGAGATTTCTATGAAATGTTCGGGGAAGACGCGAAGTATGCGTCATCAGTTCTTCAGATCGTTCTAACAGCCCGCCAGGGCAGGCCTATGTGCGGGGTTCCTTTTCATTCTGCTGAAAATTATCTCTCCAAACTTGTCCATTCCGGGAAAAAAGTGGCGATTGTCGAGCAGCTGGAAGAGCCGACGAAGGGCAAGAAAATTGTCGAAAGGGATGTGATAAGGGTTGTTTCTCCTGGGACTCTCACAAGCGAAAATGTTTCTTCTTTGACCAACAGTTTCGTTTTAAGCGTCTATCCCTTTTCTCCGCGAGGAGGAGAGCACCAGGAAAATGTTATGAACTGCGTTCTCGCGGATGTGACGACCGGCGAAATGATAGCGCAGATTGTGCCGGAAAGCGACTTTCGCGGTTTCATAAGAAGTTTCGACAAAATAAAGGAAGTTGTTTTTCCCGAGGGCTTCGATGTTTCGAAGTATTTCGACGAACCGGTCTTCTCGGCGCCTCTTGAAAAAAGTTTCTTTTGCGAGCATGAAGGTCGGCAGAAACTGAAGGAACTTTTTAAGGTCGCATCTGCCGAGGGTTTCGAAATGGATGAAAAAGGCCTTTTGGCGGCTTTTTCCGCTCTTTTCAGTTATCTCGAAAAATCGAAAATCAGCATTCTCGCCTCAGTTAGAAAAGTTTCCCGTCGCAGGAGAGGCGAAAATCTTTTTATTGACGCGGCGTCGATAAGGAATCTGGAACTTGTCGAGAATTTGAGCGATTCCTCTTCGAGGAACACCCTTTTCGGGGTCCTGAACAAAACGCTGACTCCAGCGGGTTCGCGGCTTCTTAAAAGAAGAATTCTGAGCCCTTCGGCGCAGGTTGAAGAAATAAAAAAACGCCAGTCGGAGGTGAAGTTTTTTCTGGAAGCACCGTCTCTCGCGGAAGATGTTTCGGCTGTTCTTTCCGGTGTTGCGGATATTGAAAGGTCGTTAGCGAGGATTTCTCTCGGCAGCGGCGTACCGAAGGATTTTATGAATATTTTGACAACTCTGCGGAAGGCGGAATCCCTGAAGAAAAAATTGGAAAATTCCGTTTTTGGCGAGATAGATTTGATAGATAGCCTTCGGCGTCTTCTCGAGCGGGCTGTTTATCTCGACGCTGAAGGTTATGTCCGGATAAAACCGGAATTTAATCCGAGAATCAAAGAGATAGACAAAAAACTTGCAGTTTATGAGAATTGGCTGGATGAATTTCAGAAAAACGAAAGAACCCGGCTTGACATATCGAAACTCAAAGTCGGATACAATTCCGTTTTCGGCTATTACATCGAAGTGAGCAAAGCGAATCTCGCGAAAGTTCCTCCCGAATACAAAAGAAAGCAGACGCTCGTAAACTGCGAAAGGTTTATAACGGATGAACTCAAGGAGAAAGAAACCGAGATTCTGATTCTCAAAGAAGAAAAGGAGAGATTGAGAAAGGCTGTGTGGCAGACGCTTTCAGAGGATGTGAAAAAATTCGGGGGACGGATTAAAAATCTGTCTCAAAAAATAGCGGAAATAGATGTGGCTCTTTCTTTCGCCGCGGTTGCCCGCGGCAACAGGTACACGATGCCGGATATCGGCGAGTATTCCGAAATCGAAATCGAAAATGGCAGGCATCCCGTCGTGGAAAAACTCGCGGCAGAGGTTTTCACCCCGAACAGCGTGAAACTGGACAGTGGCGAAAATCAGGTGATGCTTATTACAGGACCGAATATGGCGGGAAAATCCACATATATAAGAAGCGTTGCGCTGTGCGTCATAATGGCCCAGGCGGGCGCGGCGATTCCGGCATCATCCGGAAGAATAGGCATAGTTGACAGGATTTTTACGCGCATCGGGTCCGGAGACAATCTTGCGCAGGGCGCGTCCACATTTATGGTCGAAATGATAGAAGCGGCGAACATTCTCAACAATTCCACGGAAAAATCGCTTATTGTAATCGATGAACTCGGCAGAGGAACCTCCACCTACGACGGAATTTCGATTGCGTGGTCCTGCCTCGAATACATCGCGAAAGACAGCCGCCATCCGAGGTGTCTGTTTGCCACGCATTTTTTCGAACTTGTGGAACTCGAAAACAGTTTTGAAAATATAAAAAATTATCATCTTGCGGTGCGGGAATTTCAGGGGAAACTCCATTTTCTCCACAAGATTGAAAGAGGTTCCGCCGACAGGAGTTACGGGATTCATGTTGCCGAACTTGCGGGCCTGCCTCCGGAGACAATCGAAAAAGCGAGGGAAATTCTCCAAGAACTGGAAGCCCATCAATTTAGCCGCGCGGAGTCTTCGAGACAGATTCCCCTTTTCGAGACAAAGGATGAAAAATACAGGGAAATCGCGCAGAAAATTCTGCGCACGGACATAGACAACACAAAACCCATAGATGCGTTGAAACTTCTTGAAGAATTAAAAAAAGATATAAAATAATGGGGTTTACTTTAGCAAACTTAAGTTTGCTAAAGTTTGACAAATTAGTATTTTCGAGGTATAATTATATCGGAGGTGATTGAAAATGGATAAAGTGACTTTTGCCGTAAAGATAAGCCCAAAGGTGAGAGAAAAACTGAAGAAATTTTGTGTAGGACATGGATTCAAACAGGGGTATTTTGTGGAAAAAGCGATAGAAGAAAAACTTGCCCAGACGGAAAAGATGGAAGATATTCTTGAGTTAAAAAAACTGGAGACTCAGGAGTCTCAGGCAATAAGTTTTGAGGAGTATCTCAAAAAACGAAGTGTATAAAATTAAACTTATCCCGCCGGCGCAGAGGGATCTTGATAAACTGAAGGGAAAGATTTTTGAACAGGTCAAAAGGAAAATTATTATTCTTGCAACTAACCCGAGGCCGCACGGTTGTGAAAAATTAACCAGAAGTGAGGGATATCGTGTCAGGATTAGAAATTTGCGGATTCTTTACAGGGTAGATGATAGGCGCAGGGAAGTTATTATTTACAGAGTCAGACACAGGGGAGATGTCTATCGTTAGAATCTTTTGTTGCGACATCTCTCGCAAATTGTGTAGAAAGTTGTTTGAGGGCAGGTAGACGGTAGAAGGCAGATAGGGTGATGGAAGTGGCGGAGGAGAAAGACCCCCTACTTAATCTCCCCCCTAAAAGGGGGGAGAAAGAGAGAGGGGATTTGCAGATGAAAAAATTTTTGGCGGTTATTTTGCTTTTGGCTTTTTTGGTTTTGGTTTTCGTCGGTGTCAAAAAAGGCAAACACAACGAAACACAGGGAATCGCTTCGGTGATTTGCCTGTCCTGTATGGGATTCCGGTAGAAATGTAAAATTGAAAATGCAAAATGCAAAATTGAGGAAATTTGTTCAGATAATTTCGCTTTTGCTGATAAACGGCAATTTCAGAACATTTCTTGACGGCGCTCTTTACAAGGGCGGGCTTAAAAAAATTTGTGTTCCAGTTTTGAATTGTTATTCCTGCCCGCTTGCTCTGACTTCCTGCCCCATTGGCGCTATTCAGCAGTTTCTTGTGTTTGGAATCAGAAAAGGTTTGAGCGGTTTTCTTTATATTTTTTCCCTTATCGGCGTTCTCGCTGTTTTTGCCGGCAGATTTTTTTGCGGATGGGTCTGTCCGTTCGGGCTTCTGCAGGAACTTGTTTATGTAAAAGGGGGAAAGGCGGAAAGGGGGAAAGGCGGAAAGGAAATTCGGCATTCAGCATTCAGGATTTTGAGGATAGTTTTTCTTTTCGGTTTTGTTTTAACTTTGCCGTGGCTTTTGGTGAATCAGTGGGGAATCGGCGAGCCGACTTTTTGCAGGTATATCTGTCCTGTTGGAACTCTTGAGGCGGGGATATGGGGAATTTTCAAGGGCTACGCAGTTTTCTCTCCGGCTCTGATTCTGAAATTTTCCATACTCTTTCTGGTCGTGTATTTCTCAGTAAAGATTTTCAGGCTCTGGTGCCGCGTTTGTCCTCTGGGGCTTCTTCTCGGTTTTTTCAACAAAATCAGTTTTTTACAGCTTCGAAAAAATGACAAATGCGACAACTGCGGCATCTGTAAAAAGGTCTGTCCTATGGATATCGATATGCCGGACAATCTGAATTCCGTGGATTGCATCAGATGTAAAAAATGCGTCGCCGCCTGTCCCCGGAATGCTCTTGTTTTGAGTTTCAAAAAACAACAATGATGTTTAACAGGTCTCTAACCGCTAATCTCTATCCGCTATTTTTATGATTGCTTTTTCGACTCTGCCGATAGAAGGCGACGAAGGTTACAAAAAAATCAGTGTGTTGCGCGACAGGGGCGTCGAAAACATCGAAATCACCTGGTCGCTTGGCATCCCGCTTGACGACAGGAAAAATTTTCTGGAAAAATCATCCGAGATTCTTAAAACCGGAGTAAATATTTCCTCTTCGCACGCCCCGCTTCATACTTTGTCAGGAGAAGAAATCGATATTTCGGCTCTGGACAACTGGGACAGAAAATTCGCGATAAGGGAAATCCAGAAAAGTATTGTCGCTTTTTCGTTGCTTACCCCCCACTTAATCTCCCCACTAAAAGTGGGGAGAAGACCCCCTACTTTATCTCCCCCCTGGAAGGGGGGAGAAAGAGGGGGGTTGCTTTCAAGGCAGAGGGAATTGCGAAAAAATATGCCGACTCCAGAAGTTGTTTTATGGCAGAAAATTAGAAGAAAACAACTCGGAATTAAATTTAGAAGACAGTTTGCTATTGGGAAGTACATACTGGACTTTTATGCTCCAGGCGTGAGATTAGCGGTTGAAATTGATGGAGAGAGTCATTTCGCCACTGCTGGCAGTCGCGATAAAGATAAAAAAAGAGATGAATTTCTGGCTAAAAGGGGAATAAAAGTTTTAAGATTTTTGAATACAGAAGTTATGCGTAATTTGAATGGGGTTTTGCAGAAGATTTTGGAAGAGGTTACCCCCT
>JAGHAK010000087.1 GCA_021161565.1 Elusimicrobiota bacterium
ACTTTTCCCCTTTTCAACTTTTTCACTTTTCATTTTCCATCTTTCATTTTTCATTTTTTATTTGTCATTTTCCATGCGGAATTGCTCGCGATGTTTTTAATTTTTCCATTCCCCCTGCTTTTTCCCGGGGTTTCAAAGGGGTGGAACCCCTTTGTTAAAATTCGGCTCCGCCGAATTTTCGCTTCGCGAAAATTTTATTGTTAGGGGACTCTGTCCCCTAAAACCCCTGCTTTCTTCCCGGGGTTTCAAAGGGGTGGAACCCCTTTGTTAAAATTCGGCAAAGCCGAATTTTCATATTTTATAAATTTTTTTGCTTTTTATTCCTTTTGTCGCGTTTCTAAGGTCATAAACAATTTTTGAATTGCACACGATGAATTCGTAATCCAAATGGCTGTGATCAGCGGCAATCACAGCGGCATCGCAGGAGCCTAAAACCTTCTTAGTGAGTTTCCTTATTCTTTTACCCGGAAGTTTTTCCTCCCCGACAAGATCGTCAAACCACATAATTCCGGCTCCCATCTCAGCGAGCTGCAGCAGAATCGAAACCGCGGGGGACTCTCTCGTGTCGGAAACATCTTTTTTGTAAGCAATCCCGATTATGAGCAATTTGCTTCCCTTCACTGGAACTTTTCTTCCGTTTAATATTCTGACAAGTTTGCTTACGGCAAAATTCGGCATTGTGTTGTTTATCTGCGAAGCGAGGTCAATAAATCTTGTGTAGAAATTCAGTGATTTCATTTTCCAGGAAAGATACAGCGGATCTATCGGAATGCAGTGCCCGCCCAGACCGGGTCCGGGGTAAAAAGGCATAAAACCATAGGGCTTCGTCGCGGCGAGGCGAACTATTTCCCATATATCCAGTCCAAGCCGGTCGGCGATTTGCGCCATTTCGTTAATCATCGCTATGTTGACGGCGCGAAAAGTGTTTTCGAGGAGTTTTACGGTTTCCGCCGCCTCGAGCGAGGATGCGGGAACAACCTTATCGATAATTTTTCCGTAGTAAAACACCGCTTTTTCGAGGGATTTTTTGTTTATTCCCCCGATGACTTTCGGCGTGTTTTCGAGATGCCACACAGGATTTCCCGGGTCTATTCTTTCGGGCGAGAAAGCAAGATAAAAATCCCTGCCCGCTTTATAGACGGATTTTCCGCCGGATTTGCCTCTTTTTTCAAGAATAGGTGCCACAACTTCCGCGGTCGTTCCGGGATAGGTGGTCGATTCGAGAATTACAGTTGTCCCCTTTTTCAGATATTTCGCGATTTCTCTGCTGGAGCTGAGAATATACGAAATATCGGGGTCCTGAGATTTTCTGAGAGGAGTGGGAACGCAGACAATCACGCACTCGCACTTGGAAATCTTCCCATAACTTGTCGTGGGCTCCAGCCAACCGCCGCTTACGACTTTCGAGACGGTCCTCGACTTTATATCCTCCACATAACTTCTGCCTCTGAGAAGCGCACGTATTTTGCGGGGGGAACTGTCGATTCCGACAACTTTTATTTTCTTTTCGGCAAAAGAACAGGCGAGAGGAAGACCGACATAACCCAATCCCACAACGGCAATTCTCATAAATGTCTCCTTATTTCCGGCATTTCTCGTTTTATATCATTTTTTCTTTTCTTTTTCCAGTTTTCCGCCAAGCGAAAAAATTTTGTCCCGCAGAATTATCGCAAGTTCGAAATCCAGTTTGTCAACCGCCTCGTCGAGATCTCTTCTGAGAACATCCAGCAACCGCGCTTTATCGCCCGTCTCCTCCTCAATGCTGCGGATTACCGTTTCGCGCGCTTTCGAAATATTCTCCTTTATCAACGTTTCGTCAATGGAAATGTTTTTCCTGATCGTCGCCGGCGTAATTCCGTGAACGCGGTTGTATTCCTCCTGAATTCTCCTTCGGCGTTTCATTTCCGCGATAGCCTCTTCCATCGAACGGGTTAAAACATCGGCGTAAAAAATGACCCTGCTCGAAACATTCCGCGCGCTTCTTCCGGCAATCTGAATAAGCGAGGTTCTGCTTCGAAGAAAACCTTCCTTGTCGGCGTCGAGAATCGCCACGAGGGAAACCTCGGGAAGGTCAAGCCCTTCCCTGAGAAGATTGACTCCGACAATACAGTCCACGGTTCCCTTCCTGAGTTCATTCAGAATTTTTATCCTGTCGAGGGTATCTATGTCCGAATGAAGATAGCGCGTTTTTATTCCCGACGCTGTCAGATGAAAACTCAAATCCTCCGCCATTCTTTTTGTGAGAGTTATTATCAGAGCGCGCTCTTTCCTGCGCTTTGTCCTCAATATCTCCCTTTTTACATCCTCGACCGCATTTTTCTGGCTGCGGACGATAACTTCAGGGTCGGTAAGCCCCGTTGGCCTGATTAACTGCTCCACGACAAAGTTCCTGCTTCGTTTTATTTCGTAATCAGCGGGCGTTGCGGAAACATACATCAGTTTGTCGACAAGACCCTCGAATTCGGAAAATTTGAGCGGCCGGTTATCAATTGCCGAAGGAAGTCTGAAACCGAATTCCACGAGAGTTTTCTTGCGGGAATAATCCCCGCGATACATTCCCCTCAACTGCGGAAGCGTGACATGCGATTCGTCTATAATCGTCAGAAAGTTTTTCGGGAAATAATCGATAAGACACTGCGGAGGCTCGCCTGGAAGCCTGCCCGAAAGATGTCTCGAATAATTTTCTATTCCGTGGCAGTAGCCCGTTTCCTCAAGCATCTCTATATCGTAATTCGTCCTCTGGAGAAGCCGCTCCGCCTCGAGAAGTTGCCCCCTGCCCCTGAAATAAGCGACCCTCCGGCGCAGCTCCTTTTTTATGTTTTTCACTGCTTCTTTCAGGCGAGGCGCGGTTGTGATGAAAAATTTTGCCGGATAAACCGGAATGTTTTTGAGTTCCGCGATTTTTTTAAGCCCCCTCATTTCAAATTCGTAAATCCTGCTTATTCGCGAAAGTTCCCACACGATTCTTACGGGATTGCGCGCATAAGGGGGGAAAATGTCGAGAATGTTTCCCTTCAGGCGAAATCTTCCGCTTGAGAAATCAAAATCGTTGCGCGCATACTGTATTCTGGCGAGCCGTCTGCATGCCTGCGACGGCGAAATAACCTGACCGACATAGAAATTCGCCGTCATCTTCGACCAGTCATCCGGAGACCCGATGCCGTAAATACAGGAAACGGTGGCGACAATCAAAACATCCTTTCTGGAAAGAAGCGATGCAGTCGCCTGAAGCCTGAGCCTGTCTATCTGATCGTTTATCGAGGCGTCTTTGGCGATGTATGTGTCCGATTGCGGGATATACGCCTCCGGCTGGTAGTAATCATAGTAAGAAACGAAATAGCAGACGGCGTTAGACGGGAAAAAACTCCTGAATTCCGTGTACAACTGCGCGGCGAGGGTCTTGTTGTGCGAGATGACAAGCGCTGGAGCGCCCCATTTCTCGATGACTTTCGCCATTGTGAAAGTCTTTCCTGAACCCGTGACGCCGAGAAGAGTGACCGGATGATTTTTCTTTTTCAGACCCTCGAGAATTTTCCGCGCGGCTGTTTCCTGCGCGGGAGAAGCGCGGTAATCGCTTTTCAGTTTAAAAAGTGGCATTTATTTCGACTTGGGAAAATTTGCTTTCAGCGCTTCAAGGTCACTGTAGGATGTATGGTCAAGGGTAAGCGGCGTTATGGAAACAAAATTTCTCGAAAGAGCTTCTATATCGGTCCCCTTTATCATAAACCCCGAAAGTTTCTCACCCGAAAGCCAGTAGTAGTTTTCTCCACGAGGATCCCTTCTCTGATAAACCGCTCTGTCGTAAATTCTCCTGCCCTGTTTTGTCAGTTTTATTCCTCTGATTTTTCCTCTTGGCGCATCGGGAATATTAATGTTGAAGAACGAACCTCTGCTCAGTTTCGTTTTCAGAAGCCAGGGAAAAATTTCCATAAAAATTTCCGATGCCTGTTCGAAATCGTGTCTTTTTTCCACAACAAGCGAAACGCTCGCCGATTTGATTCCGAGGAAAGCCGCTTCTCTCGCCGCGGCGACGGTGCCGGAGTAATTCAAATCGTCTCCGAGATTCGGGCCGGCGTTGATACCCGATACGACAAAATCCGCGTTGTCCGAAAATATTTTCAAAACTCCCAGCCGGACGCAGTCCACCGGCGTGCCGTCGACAACATAAACATCTTTCCTCACTTTTCTCAATCTCAGCGCTTTGTGAAGCGAAATCGAATGAGACGACGCGCTCCTGATTCTGTCGGGAAAAACCGCCACAACCCGGCCGAACTCGCTCAATTTTCCGATAAGAGAATCAAAGCCCGCCGCGAGAATTCCATCGTCGTTTGTGAGAAGAATGTTTCTTTTTCTTTTCACTTTTTCGGCACCTTTATTTTCCCTTCGATAATCTGCTTTTTGAAAGCCTCTACCTTTTTTATTACATCCGGCAATATCAAATTTTTGTTTTTCGAATTATACACATAACCAACTCCGCCTTCCTTGAGTCCGAGTTCCACAAGCCCCTGTTTGAATTTTCCGTTGAGGGCATCCTCTATCGTCTCGAAAACAGCGTTGTCCACCCGCTTTATCATGCTCGTGACAACATGCGCTTTGCCGGTTTTCTCGTCAAAACCGTCTTCGAACTGGTCGGAATCGACGCCGATGGCAAGGCGGTCGAGGTTTCTCGCCGCTTCGAAAACGCCCAGACCCGTGGAACCGGCTGCGTGATAAATTATGTCCGCGCCTCTTTTATACTGCGAAACAGCGAGTTCGTATCCTTTAGCGGGGTTTTTGAAAGCCTCGCCTGTTATTCCCGCATAGGCGGTCAAAATTCGGCACTTCGGATTTATAAAATGGACGCCAAACTTGTAACCCGCCTCGAATTTATGAATCAGGGGAATGTCCATCCCTCCGATAAAACCGACAGTGTTTGTCTTCGAAAGCCCAGCCGCAATCGCTCCGACGAGAGCCGAACCTTCTTCTTCCTTGAATTTTATCGCCGAAAGATTCTGCGGAATTTCGACTCCAGGAATGACGCTGTAATCGATGCAGGCAAACTTCTTTTCCGGGAATTCCTTCGCCACATGGTTCATATCGTCCGTAAACATAAATCCGATGCCGAATATCAAATCGAAATTGCCCGAGGCGAGCATGCGCAAAGCGGATTCCCTGTCGGATCCTCCGCCAGGTTCTATAAATTCGTAGTAAATTCCGAGATTCTTTTTCGCTTCTTCGAGCCCGCGATAGGCAGAATCGTTGAATGACTTGTCCCCTCTGCCGCCGACATCAAAAACAAGCCCCACGCGCAGACTTCCTTTCTGCGAAACTTTCCCTGAGCATGCCGCCAGCAGAACAAAAATCCCGAATAACAAAAACTTTTTCATATTACCCCCTTCCCCATTTTTTGGTCATCTTTCATCTTCCATTTGTCATTTGTCACTTTTTAATCTTTTCCACTTTTCCACTTTTAGTTGATAAACTGACAAGTTAACAAGTTGATAAGGGAAAATCCCCCCTCTCTTTCTCCCCCCTTCCAGGGGGGAGATTAAGTAGGGGGTTCTTTTACCTTTTCTACTTTTCAACTTTTTAAT
>JAGHAK010000118.1 GCA_021161565.1 Elusimicrobiota bacterium
ACTTAATCTCCCCCCTGGAAGGGGGGAGAAAGAGAGGGGGAATTTTCCCTTATCAGCTTGTCAACTGAATTAATTAGAGGTTAGCGGATAGATGAATAAAAAATTTTTTTCTTTTTTGATTTTTGTTTTTTTGCCGGCAAATCTTTTTGCTTCGGCAATTATAAGTGAAAATTCTTCTTCTGATTTTAATCAGGGGGTCTTTGACCATTTGATGATTTCGAGCGATTCGATTGTTTGCGAGAACAGGTGGCTTGAATTGAGCGCGACAGTGGGAAAACTCAGAAAATTTTCTCTTGCCGGAGGCGATGATATTCTGCTTTTCGGTGGCACATCCTCAACGAGCATCAGTTCCGATTTTTTTCGGAAGAAAACTTACATTTTCGATAAAAATGCCGAGACCTGGCAGGAAGTCATAACAAGCACTTCTCCCAGCGCAAGAATTTCTTTCGGCTTTGCTTCAGACGGCGCCGGAGCGGCGGTTCTCTTCGGCGGTTATGACGGGGAGTATAAATCCGACACCTGGATTTTTAGAAACGGCAACTGGCAGTTAGTTCCCTGTTCCACGCATCCTTCAGCAAGGAATGATGTGCGCCTCGCGAAACTTTCGGACGGAAAGATAATCCTGTTTGGCGGGAAATACAAGACGAGTTATTACAACGACACCTGGATTTTCGACACGCAGACAAACGACTGGACTTTGATAAATACAGCGAATTCGCCTGCTGGAAGAGGAAGTTTCGCTTTTTCAAACTGCGGAGACGGAAAAGTTCTTCTCTACGGCGGCGAAAACGGCGGCACGTTTTATTTTGAGGACACCTGGGTTTACGATGAGGCGTCGGGGGACTGGGCAGAAATCACGGGAAGCACTTTTAATCCTGATAAACTTTCCTATGTCAAGGCAGTTTATGACGAAAATATTTCAAGAGTCGTTCTTTTTGGCGGGGAGTACAAGTTTTCCAGTTCGCAACAGTATCCTGAATATCCGCAGGAAATCTGGCTTTTTGACTTAGGGACTTCCCAGTGGCAGGAGATTTCATCTTTCAGCGGGCTACCACAGGGAAGAAAAAACTATGGTTTTGCGCATCTTAAAAATTCAGGAAACATTCTTTTCGGCGGATATGCCGAGGAAACATCATCTGCAACAAGTTCGCAGTTTTTTGGCGACTTGTGGAAATTTGTGGTCTATTCGTCAGGAACTTACGTTTCGAAAGTGATAGATACAGGCAGTTCATCCAATCCTGTCGAATACAAAACGATTTATTGGAGCGGTGTTGGGAATATAAAATTTCAGTTTGCCGCGTCTTCATCGACTTCGGGTTTTGTTTTTGAAGGGCCGACTGGAGCGGAATCTTTTTATGATTTTTCCGGGCAGACACTTTCTTCGGCAAATGACGGCAAAAGATATTTCAAGGTGAAACTTTTTTTTAACTGCCTTCCGCGGGACATAAATCAGAGTTATCTTTCCGAGTGGAAAATTAGATACAATCATATACCCGAAGTCCCTGTTCTTTACGCGAAACTTTTTGGCAATGGCGACACGCTTTCCGACACTCGTCCGCCTTTCAGATGGTTTAACAGCCATGACCCCGATGGAGAATCTCACACATACACGATTGAGGTTTCGACGGATTTGAATTTTTCCGTTTATTTCTCATCTGCCGGAATTCCGGAACAGCAGGGAATTAGTTGGTCGTATTACAACTGCGAAGAGACTCTTTCCGAGGAGAAATATTTCTGGAAGGTGAAAGCGACAGACGACTACGGCGACAGCGATTTTTCGGAAGTGTGGACTTTTTTTGTGGACACAACGGCACCCGCGGCTGTAACAGATTTAACCGCATCGAAAATTGTCGATAAAAAAGGAACTGTTGAGCTAAAATGGACATCCCCGGGCGACGACGGAACTTCAGGCGATATTGCCGGGGGAATTTTAAAAATCAAATATAAAAAGTGGGATAAAATTTTATCCTGGTGGGAGGATATTCCCGAAATCGCCGTTTCGACTTCTGTTTTCGCAGGGGAGAGCATTGTCTACAGAGTTTTCGGGCTTTCTGACGGGACAAGTTATTATTTCTCTGTCGCGATGGAGGATGAAGCGATAGAGGAAAACAAAAATCTCGGCGAGATGTCGAATCTCGCTTTCTCTTTCACCGATTCGCCTCCTTCCGTTTCGGTGTCCAAACCCGCCGCCTTCGATGTGGTGAGTGGAACGGTTGCCATAAACTGGGTGTCCTCGGACCCCGATGTTGGCGATGAAACGACAGCGGATGTCTTCGTTTCGGCGGACGGAGGAAATTCCTACGATCGGTTTGCATCGGATTTGCTCTGCGGGACGACTTTTTTTCTTTTCGACTCTTTTCAGGTTCCAAATTCGACTGTCTGTGTGGCAAAGGTTATAGTGAAGGATATCGCAGGTCTTGAGGGAACCGGTTATTCCGAAATTTTCGAAATTGACAATTCAAATTACGCTCCTGAGATAACGGTTGTGAAACCCTCGACAGGCGAAATTGTAAGCGGAGTTTTCGATATTTTCTGGTCCGTTTCCGACCGCAACGCGGCTGACGCGCACGTCTATTCTCTCTATATTTCAACGGACAATTCCAACTGGCAGACGCTTGTCGGGGGAATTCAGACGGAAACATTTTCTTTCGATTCCAGAACCTATCGAAATGCCACCTATTATTTCAAAATTTCCGCTGTTGATTCGGGAAGTCCTCCGCTTGAGGGAACTGTCGTATTTGCCCGATGGGTCTTCAACGAAAATCATAATCCCGCGGCTTTCTCGCTTCTTTCTCCTGAAAATAACACTGTTTTGAATTACAGGGATGTCGTTTTTGAATGGGAACAGTCCCATGATGTGGATTTCGGCGATTCCGTTTCCTACACTCTTTATGTTTCCACAAGTTCCTCTTTTTCGAGTCCTGTTGAAATTGCCACTTCTCAAACAAGTTATGACACAGAACTGAGCGATTTGACGGGCTATTACTGGAAAGTTGTCGCTTCGGATTCAAAGGGAGCCAAGACAGCGAGCAATGAGGAGTTTTATTTCGAGATTGCTGTGGGGAGTTTTTCGGTTGTGGAAACAACCCCATCCAATGGGAGTTTTGTTCTAATTCCGCAGAAGTTTCGGATAAAGTTCAATAAAAAGCCCGTTGCGGATTCGGTAAAGCCGGAAAATTTTGAGGTTTTCGAAAACGGAAGCAAAATTTCTTTGGATGTCTCCCTCGAAAACAACGGATGGACCGTTGATGTGACTGCCGATTTTAAGGCATCGAAGCGGTACAGTGTTGTTCTTTCGACATCGATAGAATGCGTTGAAGGCGAGTTCATTTCAGGCAACAGACAGTTCTCTTTCTCGACTTTGATTTCCACGGATGTTTCGACATCGGTCAGTTTTGAAAGCGAAAACGTCACTGTAAAAATTCCGGCAGGTTCGGTGAATGTTCCCTGCTTTGTCAGCATTGGCAGAAATTACAGCGCAGGTAAAACTTACACAGAAATACTCGAAAAAAGCCGCTCGGCAAAGTTCATAAACAATTATGGCTATGACATTTCGATAACCGATGAAAACGGAAATTCCGTTTCTTTTATGGGCGACATCGAAATAAATTTTGACTTGAACGCGTCGAACGGCTTTGTGGGGGAAATGCCTCTCGAAAAAATTTTTGTTGTGGAATATGAAAACGGGTGGGAGAAACCGCAGCAGACAAAGTCGAATTCTTCGATTAATGTTTTTACGCGGTCATTGAAAACATTTGCCATTGCGGCGCTGAAGCCGGCCGGAAGTTTGACTTCTTCCGTGAAAAACATTCCGAATCCAATGAGCGATACGACTTCGATATGGTTCAATAATCCTTCAGGAACCGCTGTTGTTATGAAAGTTTACGCTCTCACGGGCGAAGAGGTTTTCAGTCGAAGTTATTCTGCTGGCGAAATCCCGATTGTGTGGGACGGCAGGGATAAAAACGGAAATAAACTTCCAGACGGGATGTATGTTTTGAAAATTGAATGTTCGGGCGGCAGCCAGAAAAAACTGATTGGAATTGTCCGATGAATGGTGAGTGGTAAGTGGTGAAAGGCAAGTGGTAAATGGTAAATGGTAAATGGTAAATGGTAAAGAATTGGTATACGATACCGAGTATGGATAGGGAGGTGAAAATGAAAAAAGTTCTTGTTGTGGATGACGAGTTGGATATTGTTGAGGTGATTAAACTGTCGCTTGAAGCGGAAGATTTTGAAGTGGAGACAGCGTATTCGGGAAAAGAAGGAATCGAAAAATTTGAAAGTTTCAAGCCCGATGTTGTCATTCTTGACATTTTGATGGAGGATGTCGACGGGGTGACGGTTAGAAAGAGAATCGGGGATTCGGCGAAGGTGATAATAATCAGCGCCTGCGACAGCAAAACAAAGGAAAGAATAGAGAAGGAGATTCAATTTGACAGATGGCTCGAAAAGCCGTTCAATGTGAGCGACCTTGTGGAGGAGGTGAAGAATATAAACTGATGGGAATTCTGCTTTTGATATTTCTTGTCGTTCCGATTTTCGGATTTACGACAGGAGAAAATCTTTATTCGATTTCGGATGCAAATTCTGCTTCGCTTGCTCTTTCGAATCCCGATTTTTCAAACCCTGTTTTTTCTTCTCTTTCGGTTTCGGAAAAACTGCAAGTCACGGCAGGAGAACTTTACTGGAACACCGCCTGTCAGAAAATTTCCTTTGTCTTACCCGGAAAAACTTCCGTTGGATTTTCCGTTTCGCAGTTCCGGACGGAGTCATCCGATGTTGTCGACGAATTTGGGGAATACGGGGGGTTTTACCAGCAGGAGTTTCTCGCCTCGGCAGGCGTTTCGAAAAGAGTGGGGAAACTCTCGGTGGGGCTTGCTGCGGATTTTTTCCGCCAGAAAATTTACACAGAGAATGGTTCTGCTGTTGCGGTTGCCGCTGGATTTTCTTATATTCCTCTCGGCAGACGTGTCATTTCAAGGAAAGATGTTTATATGCCTGTTTTTTTGGGTTTCTGGATTCGGAATGTTTTCGGCACGGCTTTGAATACAGGAGATAAGGCGGAGAAGTTGCCTGTGAATTTTAATTTTTATTCCGCTTTTTATTTTCTTGCGGGAAAAGTTTCGCTTTTTCAGAGATTTCGTCTGGCGGATTTTTTTTCGAAAAAAGAGAGAAATTTTTCCGCCGGAATCTCAGTCCGCCTGACCTCGGAGATAACTCTTTCGGCTGGAAGAAGCGCAGCCGAAACAAGCGCGGGAATCAGTGTGAGTGTCGGCAGATTCGACTTCGATTTGTCAAACAGCGCGTCCGATTTGGGGAACAGGTTTTCGGCAAGTTTATCTTTTGATTTTGCTTATATTAAAAACATTTCCGAAAAAATATTAAAGGAAAAAAAGAAGGAAATCGAGAAATTGAAAAAGCAGATTCTTGATTTGAAGGAGAGTTCGGATTTGATGGGCGACGAAGAACGGGATTATCTCCTCAAAATGACTGCGCAGGCATTTAAGCAGATGTCAAACAGACAGTTTTCGAAAGCCGCCGCCACGATGAAGGAAATTCTTTCCAGATATGAATACAAAATAAAGAAACAGCCGCCGCCAATATCGAAAAAGGAAGCCCGCGTCCTCGCTTCATCAGCCTCAAAACTGATGGAAGAGCGCAGGTACGCTGAGGCAAAGACGAAAATAACAAAAGCGCTCAAAGTTCTTTCGGGGGACCCTTTCGCCGAGGAAACGAGTCATCTGATTGATGCTTACATACAGATAGAGAAGGGCAATTACCTCCTTGCAAAGGCGATTCTCGCCGAGGGGCTCGTAATTAAACCCGACAGCGAAAAAATGATTGATTTGATGAGGAGAATAGACAGATTTATGAGACTTATGGAAATCAAAAAATGAAATGTTCATCCCGCCATGGCGGGACAAAGGGGAATGAAAATACCCCCTACTGTTTCTCCTCCCTTGAAGGGGGGAGACTGAGAGGGGGGATTTACGGATGAAAAATAAGATATTTTTCGCCTTCATTTTTATGGCTGTTTCGGCGTTCTGTCAGGAAGACCTTTTCAAAAAAGGCTCCGAAGAATATATTCTCGGCAATACCGAAAATGCTCTTCTTTACATTTATCAGGCATATCAGCAGAATCCGCGGGACGAGAAGGTGAAGAAACTTCTCTCGCAGATTTATCTGGATATGTCGGCGAAGTATGTTTCGGATGGCAATTATGTGGAAGCGTCCAAATATCTCGATGAGGCGGATAAGCTGAAGGAAAACGCCCAAAAGGTGGCAGAACTCAAAAAAGCCGTCGAAAAATTGAAAAAACCCGAAAGGAAAAAAACCGTCCGTCCGAAGGTTAAACCGAAACCAAAACCGAAGCCGCCTCCTGCGCCGAAAAGAAAAGAGGTCAAAAGAGAAATCAAAAGGAAATTCCTTCCGCCGGAGCCTATTATCATCGAAAGGAAAGTTGTGGAGGAAAAACCCGTGCCTGTTGTTCCGGAAAAACTCAAAATTATCATAGCGGGAATTTTGGCTTTTGTCGTTCTGATGGGCGTTTTTATCGGCGTTTATGTGAGAATACACATAAAAAACCAGAAGAGGGAGACCGAGGAATTTTTGAAAGAAAAGGAAAAACACGAGAAGGTTCTGAAAAGTGAACTTCTAAGTTTAAAAACGGCCACACAGCGTCTCAGAGAGCAACTTGAAGCGGAAAGAAAGAAGAAATTCGAAGCAGCCAAAGCCATGATAGAGCATAAGAAAGAAACGACGGATGAAAAAACATATGAGAAGATATCAAAGAAAATTGATGAGTTGAAAGTGAGAGAAGTAGCACCTGTCAGAAAAAGAAAAGTTGCAATTAAGCCGATTCCTATTGAGAGTTTGCTGCCGGAATATACGGAAATTCCGACCACGACGGAAGAACTGGAAAATCTCCTGAAAATCGCCTCGAGCGAAGACAGGGGAAAAATTTTCTGGGCGCTCGGCAATAAAAAAGACATAAAAGCGGTTGAAATTCTTGAAACCTATCTGGATGATGCAAAAGGAGAGGATTTTAGAGAAATTCTGAGGTCCCTGAAAAAAATTTCGATGAGACCCGGAATTGACATAGCAGTCAAAAATAAAATTCAGGAAATTTTCGCAAAACAGAGAAAGAAAGGAATCATTATTTAAAAATGATAAGTGGTAAGGATTAAGGATTAAGTTTTCTTTCATCTCTGGGGAGATGATGCGAGAGAGATGCCGCTTGCTGCCGACCTACCGCAGGCAGCCATATTGCTCTAACAGCAAACTCTTGACAAAACTTTTATTTTTGGTAACATTAGCATAAGTGAAGGGAGAATGAATCTGTTATTTCAGGAATTTCTCAGGGATTTTGTGGATAACTTTCCGCAAAAATCTATCTATCTATCTATCTATC
>JAGHAK010000138.1 GCA_021161565.1 Elusimicrobiota bacterium
CTCAGACTTGAAAATCAATTTTTTTTGATGCTTCTGAAGAGTGCACTTTTGATCTTTAAACAGTGCACTTTTGAATTTTATCTAACATACCCAAAATTCGTTTGCGTTTGAAATGGGTTTTTTATATACTACCGAGGGCAGTGGCTGGAGTTGCGGCTTCCCGGGAAAAATTTCCGCGGCGGAATTTTGGACCATGATGGAAAGAAAAAAGAAAATTCTTATTGTCGACGACGACCCCTCCGTGAACGAACTGATGAAGGAAGTACTCGAAGATGCGGGATACGAGACGGTTTCGGTTTTCGACGGGCTTCAGGGCGTCCAGTTTGCCCAGTCGGTTTCGCCGGACCTGATTTTGCTCGATATAAATCTTCCCGCAGGTAGCGGTGAGAATGTTTACACCCGCCTTAAGACGATGCTTACGACAAAGAAAATTCCCGTTGTTATTATGACGGGAGAATCTCCCGACCGCATCAGAAAGTTCGCCCTCGAAAAAAATATAGACCAGAAAGACATATATCTGAAGCCTGTGAATATCACCCGGTTTGTGAAAAGAATCGGCGAGATTTTGGGGGATTTATGAATCCGAAGACAATCGAAATTCGGTATGAATTCGATTTTGACGACGGTAAAAAAGTCCGGTTTGAAATTCTCCTCGATTCCCCGTCGATGACGGTTTTGCCAGGGGACAGTGTCTCTTCGCCGGAATGGGCCAGGATGGAAAATTTCCGATGCAGCGTTTGCGAACTCGAAAGCGAATACTGCCCTCTCGCCGAAAATCTTGTGGAGTTAATCGAAAAGTTTAGCGAGATCAGGTCAACGGAGGAAGTCAATGTAACCGTGCAAACTCCGGAAAGAACTTTTAAAAACAAGCTCCCGTCACAAAAAGGCATAAGTTCTTTGCTCGGGATTTACATAGCGGGAAGCAGGTGTCCTGTTATGAAAAAACTCAAGCCAATGCTGAGGTATCATCTCCCTTTTGCCACGATAGAGGAAACGATTTTCAGGGCGACTTCCGCGTATCTTCTCGGTCAGTATTTTATCTACAAAAACGGCGGCAAACCCGACTGGGATATGGCCGGCTTGAAGGAAATTTACAAGAAAATAGAAAAGGTCAACGAGAATATCGCATCCCGCCTGCGGGACGTGATAAAAAAAGACGCCAGCGTAAACGCTCTCGTAATTCTCGATGTTTTTGCCAAATTCGTTCCGATTTCCCTTGAGGCGTCTCTCGCGAAACTGAAATATCTTTATTCCGGCTGGATAAAATAATCGGATGAAATGAAACCAAGCAGAAAGATTTTCCGGCTTTTCCTTTTTGCCGGTGAGGTTTTTATTTTAGCGGGTTTTCTGATTTTCCTCACAAGAAACAGGATCCCGGTAAACTCGAAATTCGGTTTGTTTTCTAAAGGTCGCTGAAATTTTGGTATAATAATTCGTGGAATTTTCAAAAACGGGAAACAAAATTTTGCCGGTCCTGTTTGCTTTTTTTGTTTTGTGCTTCTATGTTTACAATCTATCGCCGACGATTTTTGTCGGCGATTCCCCTGAACTTCTGGCCTCGGCCGCCACGCTCGGCGTGGCGCATCCACCGGGATATCCGGTTTATGTGGTTGCGACCAACTTTCTGACGAAGATTTTTCCGTTTGGGGGTTTTGCCTACCGCGCGAATTTCGCGGGCGCTTTTTTGATTTTCTCCGTTTTGATAATTCTTTCAGCGATAATCGCTGATTTTCCGTCTCTCGCGTATTTTGCTTTTGCTCCTGTGGCTCTTGCTTCTGCTCTTTCGGGCGAAGTTTTCGCACTCAATCTTTTTTTTGCGGCGGTTATCACCCTGCTTTTGAAGCGAGGCGGCAGAGGCAATACAAAAGCAGCGGCTTTTGTTTTCGGACTCGCCTGCGCCAATCATCAGACGATAGTTTTAATGCTTCCTGCCGTGCTGTTTCTTCTTTTCAAAAGGAAGCAGATGAAACCAAAATTCGCGTTGGAACTGTTTTTGCTTTCGCTGATCGGTTTTTCGGCAAACCTTTTTCTTCTTGTGCGCGCGTCGGGAAGCCCCCCTCTCAACTGGGGGAATCCTTCGACATTCGGAAATTTTCTGAGGGTCATTCTCAGAAAAGATTACGGGACTTTTTCCCTCTATGGGTCAGACTACGGGTTGAGGATTTCATCTTTGTGGGAAGAATTCGCAATCGGTTTCGAATTTGCCGGCGCCCTTTTCATAGTTTCGCCGCTGGCGTATATTCTGAAAATAAAAAAGCAGAATGATTTTTCGCATTTTCTTTTTCTTTGTTTTCTTTTCACCGGCCCCGTTTTCTATTTCATCTCGGGGATATCTTCGCCGAACATAAACTTCGTGAAGGCGATTATGGAAAGGTTTTTCCTGTTACCCTCTTTTTTTCTGATTCCTCTTTTCGCAGCCGTTTCGAAAAATTTCAGACGCCGAAAGATTCTGGATATTTGTGTTTTGGCCCTGGCTGCGAGTTTTCTCGGAAGCGCGAAAACCGCCTCTCTCCGGAATTTCTTTTCCCTTTCCGATTTTTCCGACGAGATTCTCCGCGAAGTTCCTGCTGACGGATCGCTCGTAATAGAAAAAGGCGCTGTCGGAGACGATCTGATTTTTGCTCTGGCATACAAAAAATGGGCGCAGAGGGTTCCGGCGCCTGAAATTTTCACCTATTACGGTTCTGTTTTTCCCTCGGTTTACGGGGAAAGAGCCTCATCTCTTCCGCCTGCCGAAAGGCAGATTAACAAACTCAGATTTTTTTCCTCGCCGGGGGAGAAATATTTTTTCGCGCTCGCGAAAAATCAGGTTCCGTTTGCGGATTTTACCCTGAACGGCTTTGTGTGGGGAAAGTTTTTTGACGGAACAAGCGAACCGTTTTGGCGTCTTTCGCGGATGCGAAATTACAGAGTCAGAAGTCTGGAAATTCTTTACTACTATTTCCGTCTTTTGAAAAATCCGGACGGGAAACTGGCTGAGGTCTGCGAATATTACGGAGGTGATATCGACTGGCTTCTGACCAATCTCGGAACCGTCTGGGCGGATATGGGCGAGCCCGGCAGGGCGAAAAACTGTTATGGGAAATCGCTGCGGCTGAACCCGCGCCTTGCCGTCACCTACAATAATCTCGGGGTTTTGTTTTTCAATGAGGAAAACTGGTCTGCTGCCGCTGAGAATTTCAAAAGGGCTTCCCTGCTGGCCGGCGATGACGTCAGGTTTTATAATCTCGGGCTCGCTTATGAAAAACTAAACAGGCAAAAGGACGCTTCACTCTGCTTCCGGAAGTCGCTGGCATTCAATCCGCTTAATTTCAAATCGATAAACGAACTTGGTCTTATCAAAATGAGGGAAGGC
>JAGHAK010000132.1 GCA_021161565.1 Elusimicrobiota bacterium
GCTTTCATAAGTCGAATCATAACTTAAATGGACTTCGGCGAATTTCCTTTTTCCTCTGTCATTGAAAATTTTTATCGCTTTTGTAATTTCGGAAACGGAAGTAGAATCGGAAAAGACTTCGTAGTCTTCCTTTTCAAGCAAAACGGCGGCGCCCGCCTGCGGATAATCTTTCTGTGAAGGCGCATCTGCGACGATTTTTACAATCTCAACAGGCAAATCTTTGAGTTTCAGCGGAATATTTTTCTGGAGATTCGAAATCCTTTCTCTCGCTTTTTCAAAAAAATTTCCGGCGGCGATTTTCTCATATGTCTTTATCGCTTCCTCAAAAAGATTTTTGTCTTCCTGAACTCTTCCGTAATAATACAAAACCTCGAAATCCCTCTTTCTTTCAGCCTCGGCGGAAATTCTGCTGAAGTAATAAATCGCCCTGGTCAATCGTCCGAGAAAATAATTTCCGAGAGCGTTCAGTTTTTCCGTTTCGTAATTCGTCGCTTTTATGCTGCCGAGCGTCTCCAGCATTTCGCCATATTTGCCGTTTTCGAAAAGAAATTTCGCTTTCAGCAGAAAAACTTCGTCAGTCGGATTCTCTTTTATTGCCAGTTCAAATTCATTCAGAGTCTGTTTTTTCAGTTTTGAAACTTCCTCAAAAAGTTTTTTCGCCTCTTCAATATGAGAAGCAAAAAGAAAATTTGCCGTAAACAGAAAAAGAAAAATCCTAAGTAAACCCCGCTCTCTAAGCATTTGGTTTTGTTTGAGATTTTTTTTAATCATATCTTCCTTGCTTATGATTCCCTTCTCAAAATAAAGCATAGAGGACGGGGTAAAGTTTTCCCGCGAGATATTTTCATCAGATTTTTATCCAGCCCATTGGGAAAAAACCAGCTGACGTGCAATGGGCTGGATTTATTTGGTTGTCTTTTTTCCCCGCGCCATGGCGATGATGCCCGTGCGAACCATTTCTTTGACACCGTACTGCGAAAGCAGTTTCGTGAATGCCGAAATTTTGTACTCGTTGCCGGTAAGTTCCAAAATGCAGGATTGCGAACCGACATCGACGATGTTTGCCCTGAAAATGCTGGCAATTTCGATTATGTCGCCGCGGGTCTTTTTGTCTGCTTGAACTTTTATCAGGACAAGGTCTCGTTCGATATATTCCTCATTTTTGAAGTCAATAACTTTTATGACATCCGGAAGCTTATTCAACTGCTTGACAACCTGTTCGAGCGTTTTCTCGTCGCCGATGCCCACAATCGTCATTCTGGAAATGTCGCTGACTTCGGTTTCGCCGACTGCAAGGGAACTTATGTTAAAACCCCTCGCGGAAA
Source organism: Elusimicrobiota bacterium (assembly GCA_021161565.1). GTDB lineage: Bacteria > CG03 > CG03 > CG03 > CG03 > JAGHAK01. The sequence goes on from JAGHAK010000132.1 coordinate 1,326, forward strand.
AAAGTCCCGAAATCCGCGCGAGTACCCCTGGTTTATTTTCGACAAGTGCCGCAATCGTATATTTCATTTTTCCTCCTTTATCGGGTAACAAGGTGACAAGATAGTCAGGGGGCTATGCCCCCTGAAACCCCCATTTTCTTTATATTTTTTACTGCCTTCATAAATTCTCATCTATTCCCTGACTATCTTGAAAAATTTATTCCACATTTTATAAAAAATCTTACCTTACCCATCGGAAATTTTCAATTTCCGATGCGACAAGTTGATAAGTTGCCCTTGTCTCCATGTAATTTTATCGTTGACAAGGCAATTCTTTTCACTTTCCACTTTTCAACCTTTCCGCTCTGCGGAAGATGTCGCAACGAAAGATACTAACCTCTATCCGCCATTTCTATGCCAGTTCCAGAATATGGTCGAGCGTCGCGCCGCCTGGAACCATCGGCGAAACATTTTCCTCTTCGCTCACGCGGAAATCAATCACGCAGGTTTCCCTGCAATTCAGCGCCTCGGATATCGCGGCATCTACATCCTTCTTTTTCGAAACGGCGATACCCTTAAGCCCATACGCCTCGGCGAGTTTTTTGAAATCCGGCCAGTAATTTTTCGACTGTCTGTCGCCGAGATAAACAGCCGAATATCTCCTGTCATAGAAGAGTTCCTGCCACTGCCGAACCATTCCGAGATACCTGTTGTTCAAAATCGCGATAATGACTTTTATCCCGTAAACCTTCGCAGTCGCGAGTTCCTGAATGTTCATCTGAATGGAACCGTCTCCAGCGATATCTATGACAATTTCCTTCGGACAAGCGACTTTTGCGCCAATCGCGGCGGGAAAGCCGTATCCCATTGTTCCGAGTCCTCCGGAACTTAAAAATTTCCTGGGGCTGTCGTATTTGTAAAACTGCTGCGCCCACATCTGATTCTGCCCGACCTCCGTGGCGATTATCGCTCTGCCTTTTGTCAATTCGTAAATCCTCTCAACAACATACTGCGGTCTCAAAACGGAATCCTTCTTGTATTTCAGGGGCTTCTGCCTTTCGAATTTTTTCAGGTCGTCAGCCCACCGGGAAAAATTCAGTTTCAGGTTTTTCTTTGAAGCATAATCCAAAATCTGCCTTAAAACGACTTTGCAGTCGCCGACAATAGGAATGTCCGCCGCAACATTCTTCGAAATGGAAGTCGGGTCGATGTCTATGTGAACGATTTTTGCCTTTGGGGCGAAAGCGTCAACTCTGCCGGTGACTCTGTCGTCAAATCTCGAGCCGATGGCAATCATCAGATCGCAGTTCTGCATGGCGCGGTTCGCGGTGAGGGACCCATGCATTCCGGGCATCCCTATAAACAGTTTATCGCTGCCAGGAAACCCGCCGATCCCCATCAGGGTCAGAGTCACGGGAATTTTGAATTTTCGCGCGAATGCCGTCAATTCACGGGAAGCGCCTGAGAGAATAATCCCGCCGCCTGCATAAATCAGAGGCCTCTGCGCCTTTTTCAATTCCTCTATCGCCGCTTTAATCTGTTTCGGATGACCTTCGGTTTTCGGCTTATATCCTCTGATTTCAGGCTTTGGAAAAGAAACTTCCGCTGTCTCATTCTGAACATCGACGGGAATATCTATCAGAACGGGACCCGGCCGGCCGCTTTTGGCAAGATAAAAAGCTTCTGCGAAAATTTTCGGCAAATCCTTCGCGGATGTAACCAGATAATTTTGTTTCGTGATAGGTCTGCTTATGCCTGTTGTGTCCGCCTCCTGAAAAGCGTCGTTTCCGACGAGATGCCTGCCAACCTGACCGGTAATGGCAACAACAGGAACGGAATCCATATGAGCGGTAGCGATTCCCGTAGTCAGATTCGTCGCCCCGGGTCCTGAAGTCGCCACGCAAACGCCAGTTTTCCCTGAGGCTCGCGCGTAGCCGTCAGCCATATGAGCGGCGCCCTGCTCGTGCCTTGTCAGAACGATTTTAATTTTCGACGAATAAAGTTTATCAAAAAGCGGAATGACGCTTCCGCCGGGAATTCCGAAAATCGTGTCTACCCCTTCTCTCTCAAGGCACTTTATAATAATCTCGCTTCCTTTGAGTTTCATACATCCTCCCGTTTTTTTGTGATTTTAACAATTGTTTTCAATTCCGACAAGTTTCGGATATAGGAACGGATTCTGATATCCTGGATTTCTTCTATCCAACTTTCCATTTTTTTGAAACTGAAAGAATGTGGAAAATGCATTTCAGGAAAATGTTGAAATTGTTTCTTTTTGCAGGCTGAAAGATATAAACAGTCAACCAGCGCTTTTTCCGGTTCTGCAATCAAAAAATCACCCCTGCCCTTATACCAGTCAAATCCCTTAAAAAAAGAAGGAACTATTCTGTGTATTGAAAACCAGCCGAGGCGCGTTTTAATTCTTTTTGTGTGAGCAGTTGAAGCGAGGTTAATTTCCTGCGGTATCTGTTCTATTATGCCGTGCAAATGGAGAGCGGATATAAAGGAAACATAAGATCTTTGCGTCGGCAAAAGAAAAGGAATAACCGCATAGGGGCTTAACTTTTTGTTCCCCACATCTGCCCAGATTCCCCTGTATATCTTCAAAACAAGCCCATCTCTTTCCAGCAAATTGAGAGATTGAACCACAGAAGATGGCGACTTCCCCGAAATAGCAGAAAGTTCCTGTGTCGTGAAAACAGGACGTCCAAGTTCCCGGATAAAAAACAACAGCAACCTCCTGTGCATTTATTTTTCCAACTCCTCTATAAGTTTAGCCACTTTTAATCTGACTTCGTCCCACTGATGAGAAGAATTGTAAATTGCCTGGTCTTCGGATGAAAGATAAGAAACAACCGTATCTCTGAATCTTTCAAAACTTATCTCAAAAATATTTTCATACGCCTTCTTTAGAATAGATTTTTTTATTCTTTTCTTTCTCAGCTGATTTAAATCAATTTGAGAAGTTAAAACATACAGGTCAAAAATATCTCTTGCCTGAATCACAGCCCTTGAGGCAAGAGCGCCTATTTTTTGCACCGCTGTGGAATAAATATCATAATGAGGAGCCATAAGCGGAGGCATTTTGTAAGGCCGCAAAACAGTATCCAGAACAGTCTGCACAACAATCTGTCCGCTGAATCCCCTGCGGGAAAACTCTATTTTGGTGAAAAGGTCTTCTCCTGCGGAAGTTATAAGATGCAGTTTAAATCTTTGTGTGGTCTGCGTCTGTTTTGCTTTGGTCATATCAGGCAGAACAATTCTCTCAATGCCAAATTGCTCGATGCTATTCTGGAAAGAAGGCATTTGAAGCACTTTTAAAACAGAATCCTTAAGAACCGAAACACTCACACCTGAAACATCAATATCCATATCCTCAGAATAGCGAACGCTGCGGAAAAAAAAACGAAGGTTTGAACCTCCTTTAATCGAGAAAAATTTGATTCTCATTTTTCTGAAGAAAAATCTCAGGAATTCAAGATGGAAAATTTCCCTTATCTGCAGTTGATCGTAAATTTCCATTTTATTTCTCCTTTTTTATTACTACTGAGAGCAGAAAATGTTTCACACTTTGGAGGCTCAGATTTGGATTGGATGCAAGGCGCAACGAATGAGCATAGCAGTAGCTATGTGAATGAGGAGCAACGAAGCAGACAGCCAAAGATGAGCCTCCCCGAAGGGGCTGGCCGCTTTTTGGCTCCAACTGCGTCGCTCGTCGCTCACATATCACTGCTGATATGCTCACTTCTCGCTCCTTGTTTCGCTCAAAAATCACCTCAGCCAAAGTGTA
>JAGHAK010000155.1 GCA_021161565.1 Elusimicrobiota bacterium
ATAGGGCCGCCCTTTTGAGATGAAAAATAAAAAAATATGCGGAAAATTATGAATAACAAAAAAATGAAAATAAAAAATGAAAGATATTGCAAAAAGGGCGGGGTTAACCCCGCCCCTGCGTGCAGGGACGGCACTGCGTGCATTTTTTGCTTAATGCAAAAAATGGGTTTAAGCGGTGACATTCGCGCTCAAAATTCCTCTCTGTCGCGCGGGAAAAATTTAAGCAAAATTTATAAGAGCGTTTTTAGGGAATTTTTTCGTTTCAGGATTTGGGGCAGGATGAATTCCCGCCAGAAGAGAATAACCGCGCCAATTGTAACGAATGAATCGGCGAAGTTGAAAATCGGCCACACTCTGAAATCCAGAAAATCGACGACGCTGCCGTAGAAGATTCGGTCGAATATGTTGCCTGCGGCTCCCGCCGCAATCAAGGCCGCCGCAAAAAGCACCGCTTTGTCTTTCGCCTTCATGAAAAAAGCGACAAGTCCCGAGAGTATAAGGATGTTTAAGGAAAGAAAGAAAATGTTTTTTTCCTTTGCCAGACCGAAGGCGATTCCCGTGTTTGTTATATAGGTCAGATGGAAAACTCCTTTGATGACGGGAATCGAAAAATTTTCAGGTAGTTGCGTTCTTGTAATTTCCTTCGAAATTCGGTCGAGAAGAAAAAGAGAGAATATCAAAGCGAGGTATTTTTTCCGCATTATTCAGGAGATTCCCAGAACTTTTCGGCATCGCTGGCACAAACCTTCGACGACGGTTTGCGAATACCGCCAGCACCTTTCGCATTTTTCGCCGGAAGCGGGAAAAACTTTTATGGCAATTCCTGTTTCTTCAAAGGAAGTCAAAATACCGGTTTCTTCCGTTTGTCTGATTTCCGAAACGAGAAAAATTTCCTGTAAATCCTCGTGGCTGAACCCTGATATAGCTGCTTTGGTATCGGTATCCGCATCAATCGAAATCCCCGCTTCGAGAGAATTCCCGATGTCTCCCGCCTCTCTCGCTTTTTCCAGAGCCTTTAAGATGACATTTCGCAGTGTGATGATTTTTCCCCATTTTTCTTTGAACGTTTTTCCCTCGAAAAATTCCTCTTTCGGAATATCTTTCAGAAATACGCTTTCTTCGAGCGGGGCTATTTCCTGCCGCGCCGTCTGCCACGTTTCCTCGGCGGTGTGGCTCAGCACGGGCGAGATCAGAATCGCGAGATTTTTCAGAAGATGCCATAGAACCGTCTGCGCGCTTCTTCTTTCCGTCCAGTTTTCTCCGTAAGTGTAGAGCCTGTCTTTGAGAATATCCAGATAAAAGGAGGAAAGGTCAAGATTCAGAAAGTCGAAAAATTTGTGGAAGACGCCGGAAAAGTTGTAACTTTCATAATCCGATTTTATCTGTTTTTTGACTTCCTCCATTCTTATCAGAATGTATCTGTCCACTTCTTTCATATCCTTGAAATCCACGGACATACGGGGATTCCATCCGTGGAGGTTTCCCAGAAGGAATCTGAAAGTGTTCCTGATTTTCCTGTAACTGTCGACACAGAATGATAAGATTTCCTCGGAAATCCTCAGGTCGCCGGAATAATTCTGCGAAGCGGTCCAGATTCTCAAAATCTCCGCGCCGCTTTTTTCGATTATCTCCTGCGGGGTTATGACATTTCCAAGCGATTTGGACATTTTCTGCCCTTTTCCATCGACGGCAAATCCGTGGGTGAGGACGGTTCTGTAAGGCGCACACCCCTCCGTAGCCGTGGAAATTATCAGCGAGGTTTGAAACCAACCTCTGTGTTGGTCGCTTCCTTCGAGATAAATGTCGGCAGGGAAAGAGTGATTAGCGCGTTTTTTGAGAATCTGAAAGCTGGAGCCCGAATCGAACCACACATCGAGAATATCGGTTTCCCGCCGGAATTTATCCCCTCCGCAGGCGGGACAGCGAAGTTCAATCGGTAGTTTTTCCCGCAGCAACACGTCGCTTCCCTCGACGCTTACAATGGCGGCGAGTTTCATAATTAGCGATGAGTCGAGAAGGGGCTTTCCGCAATTTTCGCAGTAAAAGGCGGGAATAGGCACCCCCCAGTATCTCTGCCGCGAAATGCACCAGTCGGGCCTCTGCTCCACCATTGCGGAGATTCTGGAACTTCCTTCCGCTGGAATCCATTCGGTTTTTTTTATTTCCTCAAGCATTTTGCCCCGGAGATTTTCCCTGTCGACCGAAATGAACCACTGGCTCGTCGCGCGGAATATTATCGGGTTTTTGCATCTCCAGCAGTGGGGATAGGAGTGCGTGATTGTTTCCGCTTTGAGCAGAGTTTTTTTCTTTTTGAGCAGTTCGATTATTTTTTCGTCAGCGTCGAAAACGAATTCGCCTTCGTAAACGGGGGATTCCTTTGTGAACCGCCCCTTTTCGTCCACGGGGGAATATAGTGGCAGATTGTGTTTTAGTCCCGCGCGGAAATCGTCTTCGCCGTGTCCGGGCGCGATGTGAACGATGCCCGTCCCCTCTTTCTTTTCCACGAATTCCGCGGGTATCGCGACAGATGTTCTTTCAAGAAAAGGGTGGAGAAATTTCTGCCCGACAAATTTTATTCCCTTTTTTTGCGAGACGATTTTCTGCTGCGCAAATCCCGCCTTTTCGGCGACTTCGGCGACTTTTTCGTCGACGATTATCAGGTTTTTTTTCTCTCCGCCTATTTCGGCGGAGATTGTCGAATAGAGGAAATTCTCATTGAATGCGATTGCGACATTTGCGGGAAGAGTCCACGGCGTTGTTGTCCACACGACAGCGTAGGTGTTTTCCTCCTCCTGCGATTTGAATAAAACATAAATTGATGGCGCTGAAGCGTCTTTGTATTCCACTTCCGCTTCAGCGAGAGCCGTTTCGCAGATGGGACACCAGTAAATTGGTTTTTCCCCGCGGTAGACAAGTCCTTTTTCGACCAGTTTTGCGAACGCTTCGAGAATGCCGGCCTCGTATTTTTTGTCCATCGTCAAATAGGGGTTTTTCCAGTCGGCGAACACGCCGAGTCGCATAAATTCCCGCGCCTGAATATTGAGAAATTTTTTTACGAACTCCTCCGCTTTTTTCCTGAATTCGATTTGCGAAATTTCGGATTTTTTCACTTTGAGTTGCCTGAAAAGTTGATACTCAATCGGAAGTCCGTGGCAGTCCCATCCGGGAACGAAAGGGGCCTTCCAGCCGGAAATGTTTTTGAACTTTACGAGAATATCTTTCAGAATTTTGTTGAGGGCGTGACCTATGTGGATGTGTCCGTTGGCGTAAGGCGGGCCATCGTGAAGGATAAACTGCGGTTTTGGGGAATTTTTTTCGAGAATTTTTTCGTAGATTTTTAAGTCCTGCCAGAATTTTTGCATCTTGGGTTCTTTTTCGCGCAGATTTCCTTTCATTGAAAAGGAAGTTTTCGGCAGCAGAATTTTGTATTTACCCATAAAGCTGCTCCATCTTTTTTCTGTCGGGATTTTTTATAAATCCCCTTTCTGTGATTATCGCGGAAATCAGTTTCGCTGGCGTCACATCGAAGGCGGGATTAAACGCTTTTGTTCCCGCAACCGCAATCGGTTTCCCGTTTATTTTTAGGACTTCATCTTGGTTTCTTTCTTCAATTACGATTTTTTTGCCGCTTTTTATGCCGAAGTCTATTGTGGAATAAGGTGCTGCGACATAGAACGGAATTCTGTGGTATCTCGCCTCGATTGCCAGAGCGTAAGTTCCGATTTTATTGGCGGTGTCCCCGTTTGAGGCGATTCTGTCCGCGCCGACAATGATAGCCGAAACATTGTATTTTTTCATCGCAAAAGCGGAAGCGGTGTCGGAAATGAGGATGTATGGCATTTTCCATTTTTTTAGTTCATAGGTTGTCAGATTCGCTCCCTGCAGGCGCGGTCTGGTCTCTTTGACAATTACGAGTTTTATCTTTTTTTTCGCCGCGTAAAGGACTCCGAGGGCGGTTCCTGTTCCGCCCGTGGCGAGGGCTCCTGCGTTGCAATGCGTCATAACGACTGAATTTTTTTTGATGAGTTTTGCGCCGTTTTTCGAAATTTTTTCACAGAGAACTTTATTTTCCTTTTCTATCTTCTCCGCTTCCTTCAGAAGTTTTCCAAAGTTGTCTGTGTTGATGGCGAGCATCCTATCCACAGCCCATTTGAGGTTTACCGCCGTGGGGCGGGATTTAAGAAGAACGTCCGCCGCGAGGGTGATATTTCCCCTTCCGAGAGCCATACCATAAGCCGCCGCTACTCCAATTGCCGGAGCCCCGCGGACGACCATTTTTCTGATGGCTGCCGCCGTCTCCTTTGCGGTTTTTACGCGGATGTATTTTTCCTCCCGCGGTATTTTTCTCTGGTCAAGGAGAAAAAGCGCGTTTTTTTTGAAAAAAACCGGTCCCCCACCAACTCCCTTAAGAAATCTTTTCATCGTATAGTCATCTTTCATTTTTTTACTTTTTTATTCTCATTTTCTAATAACATCACCAGTTGGTGGGGGGATCATCCCCCACCAACCTTATTTAAAAAAATTATCATCTTATTTCTTACCCTTAATCTTTTTTTCCCCACTTTCTTTCCTCCGAAAATATCTTCAGTTGGTGGGGGATCACCTGATAATGAATGTCTTTACCAGAATCATAACGACGACAATCAAAATGATAGTCAAAGGCCCGAGCGTTTTCTCGTCTTCGACCGGAATCAGTTTCCGGGAAAGCGAAAAAATCATGGCGGTTGTGTCCTCCACAATGGGGCCGGCTGGAATTTTGGCCGCCTCTTTGCCCGATTTTTTGATTGCTATATCGGCTATGAGAATCAGCAGACAAAGCAAAAGCAGCGCGTTAGTCAAATGTCCCAGAAAATTAAGCAAACCCTGCATTGGTTCCTCCTTTTTTTATTTTCCGATTTCTTCCGCGCGTTTCAGCGCTTTTTCTATTCCCTTTTCGATTGCTTCGGCGAGATGTTCTTCTTCAAAGAATTTTACAGCCTGTTCGGTCGTGCCGCCGGGCGATGTTATCATTTCTCTCATCTTTCGGGCGGGAATTTTCGTTTTTTTCAGAAATTCTATTGTGCCGGCAAAAGTTTCGAGAACAATTTTTTCCGAGATGCTGCCCAACCCGAGTTTCTGCGCGGCTTTTTCCATTGCTTCAATGAAAAAGCAGACATATCCTGGACCAGACCCTGATATCGCCGTTATTTTATCCAGAAATTTTTCCTCTTCAAACCAGTAAATTTCGCCGCAGGAAGAAAAAATCTTTTCGCCTGTTTTTCGCAGTTCGTCCTTTTTGGCGCTTTCGCCAAGATATTTATTGGCAAAAAGACCGCTTACGGAATTTCCGACTCTTATAGCGATGTTGGGCATAACTCGCAGAACAGGAACTTCTCCGAGTGTTTTTTCGAAGGTTTCGCATCTCGTTCCCGCGAGAATCGTAATCAGCAATTCGAATTTCAGTTTTTTCAGCAATTCAGCCGCTTCATCGAAATTCTGGGGTTTTACCGCGAGAAGTATCGTTCCGAAATTCCCCGCTAATTCACCTGCGGGTATGCGGCTGACACCGTAAAGTTTTGTCAGCCTCGCGCTTTTCTCGCCGATTTTGTCGTAAACCGCTATATTCCCGGAATTGTAAATTTTTTTGGAAATCAGTTCGGCGAGAATCGCCTCCGCCATATTGCCGCAACCGAAAATTAAAAGATTTTCCATAAGAAGGAAGCATAGCAAAAAACGGCGTTCTTGACAAGAAAAATTTAATTGCTAAAATTTAAAAAATCCGAATTTGATTCCCGCTGCGGTCTTTGCCTCGGGCAAAGCGGGCGGAAGAGGAGGTATGGATGCTTAGTATTATCGGTGGTTTGATTGCTGCGGCGGTCGGAGTTTTGTGGATTGTCCCCGGAATTTTAGGTTATGCTTGGGATGATGTTTTTATCGTCCTGAAAGGGTCGATTGCTCTCGGTTTGATTTTCGGCGGGATCATCGCCATAGCCGCGGGAATCAGCGCACTCAAAGAAAAGGCTCAGGAAAAGAAAGAAAAAGAGGAACTCAGCAAAGAAGAAGCGAAATCGGAAGAGCCGAAATCGGAAGAGCCGAAATCGGAAGAATCCCAAAGTTCGTAAAAATAGAAAAATCGCGTCTTTTTTCGGCGCGATAGCAATAGAGTTTAGATTTTAATATCGCGATACCCGCGAATACGGAATTAGAAATTATCGGTTGGATTTTCCGCCGTCTCGGCGGAAAAAGCATTTCTTTTGACCTTGGCGACGATGCCGCCGTTATTAAAGTCGGCGGCAGGAATCTGGCTGTTTCGATAGATTCGTTTTCGGAAGGAATCCATTTCAACAAAAAAATTCCTTTCTTTAATGTCGGCTGGCGCGCTGTAGCCGCTGCCGCTTCCGATATTGTCGCTATGGGCTTTCGTCCCGAATTCATTTTTGTGTCGCTTGGTTTGAAAAAGGAAAATCCGTTGGCTACCGCAAAAAAAATTTACCGCGGAATTTCGTCGGCCTGCGGAAAATTCGGTATAAAAGTCGCCGGAGGAGACACAGTAAGAAGCGGAAAAATTTTTCTTTCCGTTTGCGCGGCGGGAAGCGGCGGAAAGGAAGTCCGCAGAAGCGGCGCGCGGGAGGGGGATGTTGTTTTTGTGACAGATTATCCCGGACTTGCCTCAGCGGGTTTCGATTCGCTTTCTGGAAAAAGAAAAAAGTATCCCTCTCTGGAAAAAAAATTTATGAGGCCTATTATAAAGCCCCGGTTTGCCGCAACGATTGCGCCGTTTTCGAATTCTCTCATTGATTCGAGCGACGGACTTCTGGCTTCCTGTTTTTTTATTTCGCGGATGAGTGGGGTGAGGATTGATCTGGACAGAGATAAAGTTCCTTTAAGTCCAGATCTTTTGAAATTTTCTCCTACCCGCAAAGCCGCTTTTGATTACGCCCTGACCGGCGGCGAGGATTTCTGTCTGGTAGGCACAACCAATTCTGAAAAATTTGCTAAAATAAAGGAAAAAGTTTTCAAAATAGGGGAAGTGCGCGCAGGGAAAGGGGTTTTTTTAGATGGAAAAAGGACGGGTTTTCGCGGATTCAGACATTTCGCTTGAAAAAATTCTGAGTTTCAGGAGTTCCTCTCCCGAAGAAACGTTTGAGTTGGCTAAAAATTTTGCTCGCCGGCTTGAAAGCGGGGATTTTGTCCTTCTTTCCGGCGAAATTGGTGCGGGCAAAACGATTTTCGCTCGAGGCATTGGCGAGTTTTTTAACTGTGGCCGATTTGTCCATAGTCCGAGTTTCAAAATTATAAACAGATATGACGGGGATATTGTCCTTTATCATCTGGATTTTTTCAGAATAAGGGATGAGAGAGAGATTTTCGATATGGGAGTCGAGGAAATTTTCTCGGAAAAAGCCGTTTTTCTGATAGAATGGCCCGAAATTTTTATGAAAAATCTGAACAGATTTTATTTCGTGGAATTCAAAATAGATGATAATGATTCGAGGTCAATCGAAATATTTTTTGCTCTCAGTAGTAAGGGAACGGAGGATTAGTGAGTGATTTGTTTGTTTCCACAACATCAGGGGAGTTTATTTTGGCTGTCCGCACACCAACGGGTGTTGCGGAGAAAAGAGTCGAAACAGAGGACAGGATAGAAGGTTTTTTCGAGAGTTTTTCCCAAGTTGCGAAAGAAGTACCTGTTTCTCGGTTCAGGAGAATTTTTCTGGATGTTGGACCCGGTTCCTTTATGGGAGTTAAAATGGGAGTGGTTTTCGCGCGGATGTTGTCCCAGAACCTGAGAATTCCAATTTTTCCTCTTAAAGCGACTGATATAATGAGTAAGCCGTCAGCGGGCACGACCCGTCGGTGGGTGAGTCCCGTTTTTGATTCGGGAAACGGGTTTGTTTACGCGACTCTTTTCGAAGAAGGCAAAAAGCAAGAGGACGATTATATGATTTTGCTGGACGAATGGCTGGATTTCGTCGATCAGCTAAAAGAGGACATTCTTTTGAGAATCCGCCTCGCGGCCGCCGGCGAAAAAAAGATAAAGGACAGAAATTTCGACTATGAAAAAGTCGGAAGAGGTGAGTTTCTGAAAGATATGGTGTCGTTTGCGGAAAGAAAGTATATTGTGTCGAAAATATATCAGGAGGTTGAGCCCTACTATCTTAACAAGATTGAAAGCGCGGAAAAATGGGAGAAAAAACTGGGGGAAGAAATGGAAAAAATAAAACATTTGCGGGAAGAGAGAGATAAAATCCTTCTGGATATCGACAGGCTCGAGCGGATAAAAGTCGAGAAGGAGGACGAAATTTCATCCCTGAATGAATTGCTTGAAAAGAAACAGAGTCTCCAGCGCGAGATAGATAAGAATATGGAGGAAATTTCCATTCTGAACGCCAAAAGATCAGCGTACGAGGAATCGCTGAAGGAAAAGGAAACCAAAATCGGTGAACTTTCGCGGAAAGCCGAAAAACTCGAAGGAAAGATTTCCGAACTCGAGGAGAAAATAAAGAAGAAACAGGAATACCTTGAAAAACTGAAAAATCTTCCGCCGGAAATTCCGCAGGAAGTGGAACTGTATCTCGAACAGAGAGATTCGCTGAAAAAAGAAGTGGAAGAACTGCGCGCGGAAAAAGAAAAATACACAAAGGAACTTGACGAGATTTCCTCTTCGAGATTTGAGGCTGTTTTCGAGAGAATCCGCAACGAGGAGAAAATTCTCGAGGACGTCTCTAAGATGAGAGAGGAGAAAGAGGAAGAGATAAGGCAACTTTCGGAAGAACTGAAAAAAATCAATGCGGAGAAAAAGGAAAAAGAGAAGGCTATGTCTGCGTTGACCGCGCAAATGGAGGAAATCAGCCGCAAGCCTTCTGCTCGGACGGAGGAAGTAACAGAAGAAAAATCCGGAAGCGAATTTTCGCCTGTTTCACAGCCGCAGGCTTCCGGGCCGGTTGCGGAAGAGGTTCGTGAAGAAGTCTCGGCTCCGAAAGAGAATGAAGAGGATATGAGGGGGGAATATCATTCCGACGAAGGAAAAAGCCCCGAAAAATTCGAAGTCGGAGAGGATGTCGTTCTTTCGTCAGGGAAACTTCCGGAAGTTAAACTGGATAATTTCAGGTATTCAATCCGCCCTTTCAGAATTTCCGACCTGCCCAAGGTTATGGAAATAGAAGAATCTTCGTTTGAAAGGCCTTGGCGACGTCAGATGTTTAAGGAGGAATTGTCAATACCTGTTTCGAAACTTTACACAATAAACGGAACATTTCAGCGGCGCGGACCTGCGGAACTTATGGGTTACGCGGTTTTCTGGGTTGTGAATGAAAAGGCGCATATAATAAATTTTGCCGTGGACCCGAAGCAAAGGAGAAAGGGAATAGCAAAGGTGCTGCTGACCGAAATTCTGAAAAAATCTAAATCTCTCGGGTGTAAATCGGCTTATCTCGAGGTGAGGGTTTCTGCGACGGGCTGCCAGAGACTTTTTGAATGGGCGGGTTTTGTCAAAAAAGGCGTAAGGAAGGATTACTTCGGCTATCCGAAGGAAGACGCCATAATTTACGAAAGAGGGCTCTGAAGAGTTTGGGAGGAAAAATGAAGAAGTTGAAAATCGGTATTCCCAAGGGTTCGCTTGAAGAAGCGACGATAGGGCTTTTCAAAAAAGCGGGCTTTGACATTTCACGGGAAGAACGGTCATACAAACCGGTTTGCGACGACGAGGAACTTGATGTTTTGCTCGTCCGCCCGCAGGAAATGGCAAAATATATTTTTGAAGGCGTTCTTGATTGCGGGCTGACCGGTTTCGACTGGATTTGCGAAAGCGGCTTGGAACTGAAGGAAATCTGCGAACTGAAATATTCGAAAAGTTCTTTTGCTCCGGCGAGATGGGTGATTGCCGTGCCGGAAGATTCGCCTATAAAGACGCTGAAGCAGTTGAATGGAAAAAGAATTTCAACGGAACTTATGGGCGTTTTGAGAAATTTTCTAACCAAAAAGGGAATAAAGGCAAAAGTGGATTTTTCCTGGGGAGCGACCGAAACGAAGGCGGGAACTCTCGCTGATGCGATTTTCGAACTCACCGAAACTGGAATGTCTTTGAGGAGAAACCGTCTGCGAATTATCGTGGAGGTTTTGACTTCCACAACGAGATTTGTCGCCAGCGCCGCCGCTTATAAGAACGAGTGGAAAAGGACAAAAATGGAGAGTATCGCGATGCTTCTCGGTGGCGCGTTGAGGGCGCAGGGCCTTGTGGGTTTGAAGATGAATGTCGATAGCGGAAAACTGCCGAGAATTCTGAAAATTCTTCCCGCGCTCAAAAAGCCCACGATTTCGCGGTTGTCGGATGAAAAATGGACGGCGCTGGAGGTTGTTCTTCCAGAAAAAACATCGCGCGAGTTGATACCGATTCTCAAAAAAGCGGGCGCCTGCGGGATTATAGAGTATCAGTTGACCAAGGTGGTGGAGTGAGCGAAGTGAGGGTCCGTTTCGCTCCGTCTCCGACGGGATATTTTCACATTGGTTCCGCCCGCACAGCACTTTACAACTGGCTTTTTGCTCGCGGCAGACAGGGAAAATTTGTCCTGCGGATAGAAGATACTGACGAGGTTCGTTCGACGGTCGGGTCGATAAAATCGATAATGAAAGGGCTGAATTACCTCGGCATCGACTGGGATGAGGGCCCTGCCATTGTTCGTGATGCTTCGGGGGAAGACAGGCTGATATCGAAAGGCGAATTCGGGCCGTATTTTCAAACGCTTCGAAAAAATTTTTACAATCAGTGGGCAGACAAACTTCTTGAGAAGAAAAAGGCTTATCTCTGTTTTTGCACGAAGGATGAACTCGAAGATATGAGAAAGAAACAAATTGAAAAGGGCGAAAGAGTCGGCTATGACGGCCGTTGCCGACGGCTAACTCCGCGGGAGAGGGAAAAATTTCTTTCGCATGGCCGCACTCCCGTAGTCAGGTTTGCCGTGCCCGCCGGAAAAAGGATAACTTTTTCCGATTCTATCAGGGGCGAGATTTCCGTCAATTCGGAAGAAATTTCGGATTTTGTCATTTTAAGGGCAAACGGAACGCCTATGTATAATTTCGCTTGCGTTGTCGATGATCATATGATGAAAATTTCGGATGTAATCAGAGGCGAAGACCACATTTCGAACACGCCGAAGCAGATTTTGATTTACGAGGCTCTTGGCTGGGATATTCCCAATTTCGCTCATCTTACGATGATTCTTGATGTTGACGGCAGGCGTCTGTCGAAAAGGAAAGGCGCCCGTTCGCTTCTGGAGTATGAGGATGACGGATTTGTGCGCGAGGCGCTGGTGAATTATCTCGCTTTGCTCGGGTGGGGCACGAAGGAGTCCCAGAATATTTTCGATGTCGGAGAACTTGTCTCGAAATTTTCCCTGGGCAGATGCACTTCATCCTCCGCCATTTTCGATAATCAGAAACTCCTCTGGCTCAACGCGCAGCACATCAAGAAACTCAGCGCTGCGGAAATATACAGGAGGAGTTACAGAATTTTGAAGGAAGCGGGGCTGGATGTGTATCCTGCGGAAAAAGTGCAGGCCGCTATTTCGCTTGAAAGGGAAAAGATAAAAAAACTTTCGGATATTCCGAATCTTATAGGTTTTATGCTCGCCGAAAAAGTGGAATACGATAAGGATGTTCTCGCCCTCGGCGGGGACTGTGCGGAAGTCCTGAAAGGGCTTCTGAAACTTATGAAAAATATAGAGATTTTCAAATCCGCTGAGATAGAAAAGGAAGTCCGTCGTTTTTCGAAGGAGAATAATCTGAAAACAAAATTTGTTTTTCATCCTCTCAGGTGGGCGGTTTCCGGCCGGTCGAGGGGTCCGTCTCTATTTGAAATGTGCGAGTTTATGGGAAGGGAAAAAGTTGTCGAAAGGATTTCCGTTTTTCTGGAAAAAATAGAAAAAGGAGGGAGGGGGGAACTGCTATGAATAACGAATTTTTTGCTTTGGTTATGATGCTTAACAATTCCACGATGATTCATCTCGGAAAAGTTTCCAATCCCGTTTCGGGAAAAATCGAAAAAAATTTAAATCAGGCGAAGATGACGATTGATATCCTCGAAATGGTGAGGGAAAAAACAAAGGGAAATCTGGAATCTGACGAGGAGAAATTGCTGAACGGCATTCTCGCGGATTTGCAGTTAAACTATGTCGCTGAAGTCGAAAAGGAACAACAATCCCCTCAAACCCCGGAGAATGAAAACAAGAAAGACAAATAAGATTTCTCAGTCGTTTCAAGTTCCTTCACCCCCCCACCACAAGAAGCCACGGGTTTAAACCCGTGGTGAGGGGTCACTTTGTTCAGGACATGCCTTCGGAATGACAATATAGAGAATAGTGGTTAGAGGCGAGTGGACATGGGAACTAAGAACTCGAAACTTACCCTTCTGTCATTTCGAGTCCCGCCCGTTTTCAACAGGCGGGATAAACTCCGCGAGACCTGCCTACTGGCAGGCAGGAATCTTTTTTTACTTTTCATTCCCCACCTGCGTGCAGGTGGGGGATGAATTTTTAATTTTCTTCATCACTCGCAATCTTGCCGTCAGGGACGCTCTCGCAAGCGGAATCGCTCGCTCTGTGTTCGCTGCGAAAACCGGGTCGAATTTCTCGCTCACACAGCCCTGCTGGCAAGA
>JAGHAK010000134.1 GCA_021161565.1 Elusimicrobiota bacterium
ACTGACAAGTTAACAAGTTGATAAGGGAAAATCCCCCCTCTCTTTCTCCCCCCTTCCAGGGGGGAGATTAAGTAGGGGGTTCTTTTACCTTTTCTACTTTTCAACTTTTTAATCTTTTCCACTTCTCATCTTCTTTTCTATCCTTTTCGCAAGACGGCCCTGCGGCCACCGATTCAGATATCTTACATAAAATCTTTCGGCTTTTTTCATATCGCCGAATTTCTTTCTGTAAATCTCCGCAGCCATATAAGTCGCGTCCGGACTTCTCCTGTGCGGCGGCTTCGCGAGAGAAATGTCCCTAAACTGCTCCAGCGCTTCCCGGGGGCGGTTCTGCGACAAAAACACGTAGCCGAGCATAAATTCCGCCTCGTAAAAACGGTCTCTGTCCGCGCCTGCGGAAAGATATTCCCGCAGAAGCGTTTCCGCCCTGCCAAAATTTTTATTTTCCAAAACTTTTTTGATTTCCTCAAGAGTCGTTTTGATTTTTTTCTTTTTACGGGAAATTTTTCCCTGTTTGACTACGGGAAATGTTTTCGAACGGATTTTGCGCGAAACAAAATGTTGTTTTTGGCGAACAACCAGAAAAAAGACGGTCAAAAGAAGGCAAACCGCGGCAAAAATCAGTTTTTTTTTATGGTCACTTTTTGATTTTTCTCATTCGCCTCAATACCGCCTTATTTTTCGGCTTCATTTTATACGCCTGCTTCCAGTAGAAAGCGGCTTTCGAGGGAAAACCGAGACGGGCGTAAGCGTCGCCGAGAGAAAGCATAACTTCAAAACTTTTCGCCCCAAATTTTTCGAGAACTTTCCAGTAAAGCAATTCGTTTTTCACAACCGGCTGCCCCGGATTTTTGATTTTTTTCGCTTCTTCATACGCTTTTTTCTGATTGCCCAGACGCCAATAGCATTTCAGGTTCATAAGGCTGTAATAATCAGCATTGATTTTGTTTCCGAGGGATTTTATGAGTTTGTCGTTTAATTCTATCACTTTCGCGTAATCGTTCTTTCTGTAATAAAGTTCCGAGAGCCTCTCCTGCGAGCGCACCGCCCACTGCGCTGAAGACCCCTGCTCAACGGCAAAAGCGAAAAGTTTTTCGGCTTTTTCGAAATCGCGCGCTTCAAGAAGAAAATACTCTCCCGTCCGGCAGGCGACCTGAGAACCGCGTTTTTTTGGAAACTTCTTCAGATACCAGTTTGCCGCCTCCACCATTTTCCTCTTGTCTTTCCCTGAGTAAATTTCGAAAATTCTAAAAAGCGCTATTTCAGCCCTTGACGAGGCGGGGCATCTTTTCACGATTTTTTTGTAGATTTTTATCGCTTTTTTTATTTTGCCCTGCTTTTCCAGTTCAATCGCTTTGTGCTGATACTCTGTCGCGGTTCTCTCCTGCAGGGAGACCGGAATATACAGCCTGTTTCTCACAAAAAGATAGCCTCCCGCGAAAAGCAGAACGCCTATTATTATCCCCGCGATATACGATTTCATCAATCCTCCCCTATGTGTTCAATCAGAACGCTGACGGTCGTGCCATCCACCATAGTGACGGTCATCGTCTCGCTGGTTCCTGCCGACCACACATAACCCGTATCCGTCATCACCCGGTAAATTCCCCTGTCAATTCCTGTTTCGGCGTATGAGTCGGCTCTTTTGTGGAGTTCCTTCTGAACGGTCTGCGAAGTCTCGGCGCGGAACCACATCACAAGAGTAAAGCCGAGGCCTGCCATAAAAATTATGGCAATCAACGCGACAATAATTGCCTGCCCTTCACTGCCGCGTTTATGCTCTTTACTTTTCATTTCCATAGTTTCAATTTCTCGGGAAAATTGTCGTCCGCAAAGTGAAATAAGTCGGATGCCCCGTAAATTTCACTTCTATGCCAAGTTTCAGTTCTATCGTCACCGGGACATCGGGCCCTTTCGTCGCAACTTCGGGAGAATCGAGGATAAATTTCAGTTCTTTCACATTCTCGGCGAGGGCGTTGTAAAACCTCGCCACATACACGGGATTTGTCCCGCCGGAAGAATCGATTCTGTAAAGGCAAAGTCTGTTTATCGTGTTACCGCTTGAGGAAGTCCTCTGCTCGATTCTGATTTCGGTTTCCTTTACGGATGTCATTCCTCCCGTAACCTGCGTCTCGTATTTATAGCCTGAAACATTAGCGGATTCCGTCGGGGAAACCAGAATCGAAGTTTCAGGAACCACCGAAACCTCATCTATGAGAACATCCCCGTTCGTTGAATTGAAACGCACTCTATAATTTTCTCCTGACGGGAAAGTGGGTTCAACAGCGGTAAATCTCCGCCAGGTCGAAGAGGAAAGAGTCACCGCGCCCGCCGTTCCCGTCGAAAGCAAAGCAGTGGCAACGCCGTCCTGCCTGATTTCGCCTGTTATGTCTGTTGGACCTGCGCCAGGATATGCCTTTGCCTTGAAACTGAAAACAAGGTTTTTGATATCCGCCGTTGTGCTGAATCCGTCATTTCCAGAACCGTTATAGGCGTAAGTTCCCGGGGCATGCAACCGAATAGAATAAACGCCGGAAGAGACATAATCAGTTGAAGCGCTCAAAATATAAACAGTATCGTCCCCACTGGGCATCTGCCACCACGAAGGCGTTTCAACACCTGTTACCTGGTCATAAGTCGCGCTCTCGAAACCTCCGTTCGATATTAAACTTCCGAGCGAATATTTGAAAGACCCCTTGAACTCATTGACAATATAAGCGAGGGTTTCCCTGCCGTCCTCCTGAATCGTCATTTTCGATTTCGACATCCACCAGGTTCTCAAACTGCTCACCATAATTTTCACAAGGGGAATAAAAACAATGCCAAGAATGACAACGGTGATCAGCATCTCAACAAGAGTGAACGATTTTTTTCTATTTTCAGTCATATTTCACACCGTTGTAAAAAATTCTGTATCTCGTAATTTTATTCGCTGAAAGGGTGCTGGCGCTCTTCCACTCAACCGTCACCTCGACTTTTTTGAAATCCGTGGCGCTTCCAGCATCGGTTATCGCCCCTGAGACAGGATCAGTCACATAAGTTACATCCACGCTGATTTTATACGAAACATATTCGGATATTGGCTCGCCTTTCAAATTCTGCGGCGGCTGTTCTGACCACCCTTTATAGTCATCCACATCGTCGAAAGTCGTTTTGTCGGTAGAATTCTCATATATGCCAGGGGTCGGACCGTAAGTGCTAGTATCAGGCCCAAGATTTGCTTTAACCGTCGGTGTGTCTGTATAAACTCCCGGTGCGGCGCATTTTTCGTCCCATTTTTTCTGCGAAATTTCGGCGAGCATCTGCTCCGCGAGATTGTCCGCGACTGTGGATGAGCCCATAAACTGGGTTCCCCTGGTCGCCCGGATAAACATATTGAGAAGAGGTATCAAACCGAGCATTATTATCGTGACCGTTATCATCAACTCGACAAGAGTCACACCTTTTGTTTTCGACATACTAACCCGTTTTTATTCTACAAAAAGAAATCGCATTTTGGAAGCCAGAAACAATTCCGCTTTCAGTTTTTTACCCCGGCTTGCCTGCCTTTGACATTGAATTCTATTTTGCCGTTTTGGAATTCCACATCAACGGAATCGCCGGCGGAAATTTCGCCTGTCAGAATTTTCTCCGAAAGAGGGTCCTCTATTTTTTCCTGTATCTTTCTTTTTAGCGGACGGGCGCCCATCGCAGCGTCAAATCCATCCTCCGCAAGAAAAAGTTTCACCTCGGGAGAAAAAAGCACGCGGATTTTTTTGTCTTTGAGCCTTTCGTTGAGCTGGTCGAGAAGAAGATTGACAATTTTGACGACATCGTTTTTCGAAAGAGGCTTGAAAACCACGGCGGCGTCGATTCTGTTGAGAAACTCCGGGCGGAAGGTTTTCTTCATTTCCTCGTTTATCGCTTCTTTTATCTTCTGCCAGTCGAAGGAAGACTCGTCGGCGAAACCAATCGATTTCTTTTTCGTCAAATCCGACATCCCGAGATTGCTCGTCATAATCAAAACGACATTCCTGAAGTCGATTCTGTGTCCGAGAGAATCCGTGACGAAACCTGTGTCCATTATCTGAAGAAGAATGTTGAAAACATCGGAATGCGCTTTTTCGATTTCGTCGAGAAGCACAACGGAATAGGGCTTTCTTCTAACCTGCTCGGTGAGGATTCCCCCTTCCTCATATCCGACATATCCGGGAGGCGCTCCAACAAGACGTGAAACATTGAACCTTTCCATATATTCGGACATATCCACTCTTATGAGATAACTTTCGTCGCCGAACAAAAACTTAGCAAGCGTTCTCGCAGTCAGGGTTTTTCCCACACCCGTAGGCCCGAGAAATATGAAACTGCCGATGGGGCGGCTCGCCTCATGAAGACCAGTGCGGGAACGGCGAAGCGCTCGGGCAAGAATTTCTATCGCTTCATCCTGCGCGATGATTTCCTTCCGCATTTCCTTTTCCATATTAAGAAGCCTCGAAGATTCCTCTTCGGTGAGTTTGAAAACAGGAATCCCCGTCCAGCTGGAAATTATTCGCGCGATATGTTCAGCCGTCACTTTCGGAATTTCCTTTTTGTTTTTATGTCTGCCTTCAATACTGGAAATTTCCTGTTTTATTTTTTCTTCCTCTTTTTTTAGGTCAGCCGCTTTCTCAAATTCCTGCCCCGCGATTGCTTCCTGCTTGTCCGCGATGATTTGTTCGAGTTTTTTGCGGAGTTGCACCACCTCTTCCGGCTTCATAGACATTTTGAGCCGCAAATTGCTGCCTGCCTCATCTATGACATCAATCGCCTTATCAGGAAGAAACCTGTCCGTTATGTATCTGTCCGAAAGTTTAGCCGCGGCCACAAGAGAAGCGTCGGTGTATTTGACCCCGTGATACGCCTCATATTTGTCCCTGAGCCCTTTTAGAATTTTTATCGTGTCCGACACTGCGGGGGCATCGACAACCACGGGCTGAAACCTTCTCGCCAGAGCCGCGTCTTTTTCTATGTGTTTTCTGTATTCGTTCAGGGTTGTCGCGCCGACGCATTGAAGTTCCCCTCTGGCAAGAAGAGGCTTCAGCATGTTGGATGCGTCCATAGGCGACCCTTCAGCGGAACCCGAACCCACAACAACATGCAGTTCATCTATGAAAAGAATTATCTTCCCTTTCGCTTTTTGAATTTCGTCGAGAATTTTTTTCAGCCTTTCTTCGAATTCGCCTCTGTATTTCGTTCCCGCCACGACGGAACCCACATCAAGCGCAACGACTCTTTTCTCCGCAATGATGTCGGGAACATCATTCTTGACTATTTTCTGCGCGATGCCTTCCACGATAGCCGTTTTGCCTACGCCGGGGTCGCCGATTAAAACGGGATTGTTCTTTGTCCTGCGGCAGAGAATCTGTATCACGCGGCTTATTTCTTTTTCCCTGCCGACAATCGGATCGAGTTTGCCTGCGCGCGCCTCAGCGGTAAGGTCCCTGCTGAATTTATCGAGAAGCGGCGTCTTGGAAGAACTTTTTTTCTGCGCTTTGCCAAAACCCGGAGGTAGAAATTCGTCATTGGATTCCGCTTCAAAAAAATTCAGAACCTTTTCGTAGGTTATTCCGTAGGATTTCAATATCTGATAGGCTCCGGACTGGCCTTCCCTCAAAATCGCCAGAAGAATATGCTCTGTTCCCACAAACGGCTGGCCCTGGGCCTGAGCCTCCTCGACCGCGGTCTGGATTATTCTTTTCGCGCGAGGCGAAAATGGAATCGGCCCTATTTGCAAAAGATTGTCGCCCTGGCCCAGAAGGGACCTGATGTCGGAACCCATCTTCCCGAGATCAACTCCGAGAGAACTTAAAATATTGACCGCCACGCCGTCGGAAAGGGAAAGCAGACCCAGCAGGATATGCTCGCTTCCCACATAGGAATGGTTCATTCCCTTCGCGATTTCATTGGCATTGTACAGAATTTTCTGCGCCCGCTTCGTAAATTTGTTATCCATTACATCTCCTTTTCAAGTCGAAAAGCCGAAAAGTTAACCTGAATTATTCACACTACATTATTCCTCGACCATCCTCAATTACAAAGCGCCCCGCACTTTTTCAGAAAAGTGCGGGGTGAATAATTCACCCTTCTGGCCGCCCCTTCGTAAAGAAGGGGCGGGGTTAACCCCGCCCTTTCTTGAAAGTTTCCTCGTCCATTATAATACATTTTTCATTTTTTTCCATTCCACATTCCATCATACCACATCAACCGAAAGGGCGGTTTCCTTCATTTAGTATGAATAATCCGGGTTAACAAGGCAATTCCTTTCATATTTCCCCTTTCACTTTTCTCACTTTTTTTGGCGATTTACATCGCCCGCTACTTTTCTACTTTTCAACTAATATCCATATCCGCAACAGAGACCATCAAGGACAAACTGCGTGTAGTAAACTCTGCTCCAGAAATGAGCCGCCTGAAAAGAGTCGTATTTTTTCCAATCGATGCCTGTCATTCTCTTCGGGTCGTACCATCCGTAGGAATCATCCTCGTACATCCTCGCAATCAGTTCGAAAACGCCTTTCAAAGCGCCGACATCATCTTCATATTCATAAACGATTTTCTTCAGAATTTTCGGGTCAAGAAGCGCGGGGTTGCAATTTTCCGGCGAGAAAAACTTTGCCACTTCAGGTTTTAGTTCATTGGGTTCGACGAAACGGGCCGGGGTTTCTTCGAGTTCTCTGTGAATTCTCCGGACGGCTGTTTTTTTGTATTCGCTTACGAGTTTATCCCATCCCTCGTCGGACGACGGCACAGTAGCATCGAAACCATCGTAAAAAGACGCGGCTTTTCGCGCGTCCCACATATAATCGAGCACTTCACCGAAAGACATTCCTCTCTTTTTCACGATATCCGCCGCCGGCGACTGGAAACCGTAAAACATAACGCTCTTCTGGTGAAGCGACGCGATAACCCTGAAAACCCGCATATAAACGGGATGACCGTACTGCGTAATATCCGATGAGAAACCCTCGGGATTGTCTTCGGATTCCGGGGCGTCCGAAATGGTAAACGGCAATTCGAATTTTCCGCGGTTCCGAGTCCGGATTGTCTGCGTGGCAAATTCGAGAACTTTTCCCGCCCCGTCATAAGCCCGGGCTACGGCTGCCGGCACAGCTCGCCGGCGCTTTATATCTGACTGGTCGGATAAGGCGTATTTCCGAGTAATGCTTTTCGTGAGAAACCCCTCGGCGGCCAGTTTCCCGAAAACAGCGGATTTCTTCGATATCTTCATCCAGAAATGAACGCCGGAGGCGGTTGTGTCAATTATGTAACGAATGCCGAAAAAGTCGAAAAAAGAACAAATCTCCTCGATAATCGGAGACATTTTATCGAAAATCGCGCGTTGGTTTCTGTAAACCGCCTTGCGGTCTTTTCTGTTGAAATATTCGAGGTCCCAGAAAATATAAAAATCATCCGACAAAGAAAGCGCGGGTCTGTAGATATCCAATCCTTCGTCCAGAAATTCATCAAGCCTGCTAACTTCCGCAATCTTCACGGGAAAAGACCAATTTTTCCGGATAAGAGCCGGCCCCGAACCGACAACATACGAAGCGTCGCGAAACTGGTTTCTGATTATGTCCCTTATTTTTTCGTTGCCGTAGTAGGTCTCGTAAAATTTTCTCAGTTTCATTCCGCAAAAAGATGAAGTGTCTTCTTCATAAGAAGATATTTGTATTCCTTCATTTTCAAAACAACAGCATACGGCACGCTCACCTTGCCGATAACTTCATCCCTGCCCGGAACTTCACCATGGCAGTCGGAACCGCCTGTTACCAGAAGATTGAACTGCTCCGCCCACGAAATAAATTTCGCCGTCTCCTCTTTCGTGTGTTTCAGATAAAGAGCCTCGATTCCCTGAAGACCCTTTTTAACGAGAAATCTTACGATTTTTTTCGACGAGGCGCCATACTTCGGATGCGCAAGCACGGGAATGCCGCCGACTTTCAGAATCAGATTTATCGCCTCATCCGGCAAAAACCTCATTTTCCTCACAAATGCGGGCGCTCCCTTAACAAGATATTTCTTAAACGCTTCGTCGACATTCGAAATATAGCCGGCAGCTACCATCTGCTTCGCAATATGCATTCTTCCGACCGCGCCCTTCCCCTCGATATCGAAAATAAAATTCCTGTCGAGGTGAATGCCGAGTTCGTCCAGTTTGTCGCAAATGAGATGAGCCCGTCTCAGACGGGCTTTTCTGAAAAGAGCGAGTTTCCTCTGAAAATACACGGTCCGCCAGTTTATATAATACCCAAGAATATGGATTTCCTCGCTCTGTCCGTCCATGCCCTCGGTGGAAAGTTCTATTCCCGGAATCACCTCTATTCCGTACCGCGCCCCGGCGATTACGGAGCGCTCTATTCCGTCTGTCGTGTCGTGATCGGTCACGGCAATGGCACTCAGCCCGCAGGCGCCGGCTTTGGCAATAAGTTCCTCAGGCGACAAAGTTCCGTCGGAAAAACAGGTGTGAAGATGCAGGTCAACCTTCATCTCCTGGCAGAGGTCTCTTCCTATCATAACAGTTCCGCAGCAAGCCGCGCGAGAGGGCTTCTCTCGGTCTTTACAAAAGTTATGGCGGCAAAAACCTTCTGCCCTTTGAACTTCTCTATCGTGTAGGCAAGACCGTTCGAAGAAGCATCGAGATAGGGATTGTCAATCTGATAAGGGTCGCCTGTGAGAATAATTTTCGTTTCCTCTCCCGCGCGCGAAACAATCGTTTTTATTTCGTGCGGCGTGAGATTTTGCGCCTCGTCGACAATTATAAACTGGCGGGGAATGCTTCTCCCCCTGATATAAGTCAGCGCCTCGATTTCGAATTTGCCGGTGGAAAAAAGCCAATCAATCTGACTTTCCATATCAGCGCCCTCAGGCGGCTCCTTGCCCGAAGCGCCCATCAGAAATTCCAGATTGTCATAAACAGCCGCCATCCACGGTTCGAGTTTTTCCTCTTTCGAACCCGGCAGATAACCAATGTCCCTGCCGAGAGGAACCACGGGTCTCGAAACGAGAAGTTTTTTATAGACCTGTTCGTCAAAAACCTTCGACAAACCTCCCGCGAGCGCGAGGAGAGTTTTCCCTGTGCCTGCGATTCCCATAAATGTGGCAAGTTTTATTCTGTCATCGAGAAGACACTCAATCGCGAAATTCTGCTGAACATTCAGCGGCTTGATTCCCCACAAAACCGCTTTCGGATTTATCAATTTCATCGCCTTTGCCTTTCTGATTCTCGCCAGAGCAGACTGCTTATTCGAATTATTCTTCAGAACAAGAAATTCATTCTCGAAGAAATCCCCCGGAATATCAAGGGAACCGTCAGAGTAGAATTTATTTATCTGTTCCTCCGAAACTTCGACCTCCCTCCAGCCGGTATAAAGCCGCGAAAAATCAACCTTGGATTTTTCGTAATCGGCGACTTTAAGTCCGAGAACCTGCGCCTTGATGCGCATATTTATGTCTTTGGATATGAAAATTACATTGCCTTCTCTTTTGTTGAGTGCCACCGCAGTCGAAAGAATCTGATTATCGGGTTTGGGCCTGAAAGTCGGCGGCAAAGACATCTCCTCGTCCATTATAACCTTCAGAAAACCGCCGTTTTCCATTTTAACGCCTTCCGTGAGATTGCCTTTGCCTCTGAGTTCGTCAATATAGCGGCTTGCCTGACGGGCGGCTTTGCCTCTCTCGTCGTGCATTCTTTTGAGGTTGTCGAGTTCTTCTATAACGACGATCGGCAAAACCACAACATTGTCCGCAAACGAAAAAATGCTCGCCGGTTCGTGTATCAAAACATTCGTATCGAGAACAAAATTCTTAACCATTTCTATCCCCTCCGCCGAATTTTCGCTCCGCCGATGGCGGGGCGAAAATTTAACTCCGCTTCCAGCGGAGAACCCCCTTGGCTCCATATCACTTTTTTAATTCAAAATTCAAATCGCAAAATTCAAAATGACAATCCAAAATCCAAAATGATAAAGTGACAAGTTGATAAGTTAACAAGTTGATAAGGGAAAATCCCCCCTCTCTTTCTCCCCCCTTCCAGGGGGGAGATTAAGTAGGGGGTTCTTTTACCCTTTCTACTTTTCCCCTTTTCAACTTTTTCACTTTTCATTTTCCATCTTTCATTTTTCATTTTTTATTTGTCATTTTCCATGC
>JAGHAK010000123.1 GCA_021161565.1 Elusimicrobiota bacterium
AGACTACGAAGTCTTTTCCGATTCTACTTCCGTTTCCGAAATTACAAAAGCGATAAAAATTTTCAATGACAGAGGAAAAAGGAAATTCGCCGAAGTCCATTTAAGTTATGATTCGACTTATGAAAGCATCGAGGTGCTTGAGGCATATACCATAAAAAAAGACAGGACTGTTGTTGCCGTATCCGGCCAGCACATAAGAGATGTTTCCAAATATTTGAACTTCCCGCTTTATTCCAACGCGAGAGTGAAAATCATTTCTATGCCCGAAGTTACGCCGGGAAGCGTGATTTTTTACCGCGTAAAGTACAAAGCGAATAAACTGATTGCCGGCAGGCACATTGTTTTGCGCTACGGGATTCAGGGTTTCGAGCCATACATCAGACAGAAGTTCAAACTGATTCTGCCCGGCAATTTTTCGCCGAATGTCCGCATTTTCAGGTCGGGTTTTCTCAGAAAGAAGGTTGATTTGAGTCACAAATTCCATCTTTCGGGCGGAAAGAAAATTTATGAATGGTCTTTTCCAGAAATTCAGGAAATTATCCCGGAAGATCGCCAGCCACCTTGGTGCGAAATTGTCGACGGGTTTCGCCTTTCGACTTTTTCCTCGTGGAATGAAATTTACGAGTGGTGGGAAAAAATGCTTAAAGACAGATTTGTCGCGACCTCCGAAATCAAAACCCAGGTTAAGCGCTTAACTTCATCGGCGAAGTCAAAAATGGAAAGAGCGAGAAACATTCACAACTGGGTCGCAAGCCAAATAAGATATGTCGCCGTCGAATATGGAGAAGCGGGTTACAGGCCGCACAGGGCAGGGGAGATTTTTGCCAACAAATACGGCGACTGCAAGGACCAGGCGATTCTTCTTATAACGATGCTCAAAAAAGCAGGTATAGATGCCTGGCCTGTTTTAATCGGGACAAAGGGCGTTTTTGAACTTCTGGACGATTTTCCGGAACTTGTCTTTAACCACGCGATTGCCTGTACAAAAATAAATGGAGAATTGATTTTTCTCGATGCGACTGCCGAGACGACTCCGTTCGGCGACCTTCCGAGCGGCGATCAGGGGAGAAAAGTTCTCGTTTTTTTTGACGACGGGTACAAAATACTGAAAACTCCCGTTTTTGAAAGCGCGTGGAACAGAGTAGAAAAGGAGATGAAAATAAAAATAAGAAAGGACGAAACCATTTCAGCCGACAGAATCGTGAAAACATTCGGGGTTTACGATCAAGGGCAGAGGTACTGGCTGAAATATACAAAGCCGGTGAAGATAAAGGAGCAACTCGAAAAGAAAGTCAATTCCATCACGCCGCAGGCGCAACTGAAAAAATACAAAATTTCGGATATTTTGGATATGACAAAACCCTGTATTCTCGAGATGAAGTTTGAAGGGAAAGATTATCTGAAAAAAGCGGGGAATTTCCGTCTGCTTCCGCAGTGGGGCGGAGTTGGTGTTTCTCTTGTTTCAAAAGAGGAAAGAAAATATCCAATTGATTCGGATTTCCCGTCACAGGAAATAATCAGATATGAGGTGAAATTTCCCAAGAACTGGCTAGTCAAATTCCTGCCGGCTGAAATAAAGGAAGAAAATGAATGGTTTTCATATGAAAGAAAGTTTTCCGTAAAAGACGATACTCTTTTCTACGAGGAGAAAACGGTTGACAGAGGAAAAAATGTGGATGTTTCGCAGTATTCTGAATACAGAAAAATAATTCTTTCCCTTAATCAAAAGACCCGCAATCAGGTAGTTTTCGAGATAAAGTGATTTTTGAAAATTTTGTTATTGACTTTTTTTTTGTAATTTTTTATAGTCAAAACAATAGCGGGGTGGAGCAGTGGTAGCTCGTCAGGCTCATAACCTGAAGGTCGGCGGTTCAAATCCGCCCCCCGCCAAAAAACAGTAATTAGTAATCAGTAATTAGGGATTAGAAAAAAACGGAGGAAAGAATGGATTATTTTCTGACCGAGGAGCAGAAAGAAATTGTCGAAGTCGCGAAGATGGTCGCGGAAGAGAAACTGAAACCTGTCCGTCAGGAATGCGACGAGAAGGAAATTTTTCCCAGAGAAATTTACGACGAGTTCGCAAAAAGCGACCTTTGCGGCGTTTATATCCCGGAAAAATACGGCGGACTGGGTTTTGGAGTTTTTGAACTGTGTCTCGTTGTTGAACAACTCTGTCGGGTTGACGGCTCCCTCGCGCTTTCTCTTGCGGCAACTGCTCTTGGAACTTTTCCGATAATGCTTTTCGGCAGCGAAGAGCAGAAACAAAAATATCTGCCTGATATTGCCAGCGGAAAAAAGATGGTTGCATTCGCTCTCACGGAACCGGAAGCAGGTTCTGACGCTTCTGCGATAAAAACGACGGCGAAGGAAGACGGCGACAATTTTGTAATTAACGGAACGAAATGCTTTATAACAAACGGCGGCGAAGCGGAAATTTACATTGTGATTGTAAAAACAGACCCTCACAAAGGAGCCCGCGGGGCATCCGCGCTTATTGTTGAAAAAGACACTCAAGGTTTTTCATTCGGGAAAAAGGAATCGAAGCTCGGAATCAGGTCTTCTATGACGAGGGAACTCATTTTTACGGACTGTAAGGTTCCGAAAACGAATTTCCTTGGCAGAAGGGGAATGGGTTTCATTGTCGCGATGAAAACATTTGACACTTCCCGTCCTGGTGTCGCATCTCAGGCGCTCGGCATTGCGCAAGGCGCTCTTGACGATGCCGTAAAATACGCTAAAACGAGAATTCAATTCGGCGCGCCGATTTCTTCTCTTCAGGCTGTCCAGCACATCATCGCCAACATGGCGACAAAAATCGAAGCCGCACGCGCTCTTGTTTATCAGACGGCAAAGAATATTGACGCAAACCCCAACGGAAAATTCACGAAGGAATCGGCGATGAGCAAACTTTACGCTTCGGATGTCGCAATGGAAGTTACAACAGATGCGATTCAGGTTATGGGCGGATACGGCTATATGAAGGAATATCCTATGGAAAAAAGATTCAGGGATGCGAAAATCACGCAGATTTACGAGGGAACAAACCAAATTCAGAGAAACGAAATTGCCCTTGCCCTGATAAAAGAATATTCTGAATAATGGATATAATTGTCTGTGTAAAACAGGTTCCGGGCACTACGGAAGTAAAGATCAATCCGACGACAAATACCCTTGTCAGAGAAGGCGTAGAGGCGATTGTCAATCCTTTTGACCTTTATGCGGTCGAGGAGGGCGTTCGGCTCAAAGAGAAATTCGGTGGCAAAGTGACTGTTATTTCGATGGGACCTCCTCAGGCGGCATCTGCTTTGAAGGAGGCAATTTCTGTCGGTGCCGACGAAGGCGTCCTTCTTTCGGACAGGAACTTCGGCGGGTCGGACACTCTCGCCACTGCATACACTCTCGCGCGCGGAATAAGAAAAATTGCCGAGTATGATTTGATTATCTGCGGCAAGCAGGCGATTGACGGAGACACCGCTCAGGTTGGCCCCGGAATCGCCGAGGAACTCGGAATTCCAGCGGTCACTTATGTGAAAAAGATTGAGGAAGTGGGCGAAGATTTTATCGTTGTCGAGAGAATGCTCGAAACAGGTTATCAGGTTGTCGAGATGAAACTGCCTGCGGTTATAACGGTCGTAAAGGAAATCAACGAACCGCGGCTTCCATCGCTGCGAGGAAAGATGAAGGCGCGGAAAACGGAAATTCCCATGTGGAACGCCGGTGACCTTGCCTGCGAAATGGAAAGAATAGGTCAGCCTGGTTCGCCGACAGCTGTCAGGCGGATTTTCGCTCCGCCTCAGAAACCCGCGGGTAAAATTCTCGCCGGGGAGTTGGACCAACAGGCGTCGGAACTTGTCGCCGAACTAAAAAAATTGTCGCTGGTTTAACCCATTTTTTTCAATAGAATTGAAAAAAATGCCTGCCACGTCCCGCTTTCGCAGGACTCCGCTTTGCGGGGTCCCTTGCGGGAAAAGGCCGCCCATTCAGGTTAAGAAAAAATGATAAATATGTAATAGAAGGTTATGACAAAAAAATG